>QKFE01000178.1 GCA_003252225.1 Kiritimatiellales bacterium
GTCATGGCGGCACCGCCATCGGCCAACCTTGAATCAGTTGCATCAATCCGTTCGAGTTCACTCTGCTCAATGTCCGAAAATACCGGCGGTAATAGTTTATACGGATCCACAACTTTTCCAGCCGCGTCAAATTGGATCCATGTCTGGTTTTTGAAATTGCGGCTATTGTAAATCGGTTGGCTGTATTTTTCCTGTAGATAAGCTGAGCTGTTGAGTACGGCTGGAAGCACCTTCTTGATGGAGTTACTGCCCCCCATCTCCAGCTGGAAGTAGTATTTTTTGACCAGTTCGCATAAATCCACCATGTTGCGGGAACCTTCCCGACGGGTGTCACTGTTTTGCGTGATGCCCTTGATCCATTCAATCAGTTCAATCCGATCAGCTATTTCTTCGGTTGATTCTTCTATCTGTTCCTTGATGTGATTCAGGATGGTGTTTTCGTGCGGGGCATAGCGGGCTTTGCTTTTGAGCTGAGGAATTTCATTTCGTTTGTCGATAAAAGCCCGAAGTGGGTTAAGCAGATGATTCATGACGAAGTTACCGCAATGGCAGGAAAGCTGTAATTAACATTCATTGCTTTCAGGTTGGCGGGCGGGATGGAGTCCCCTACTCTATTCAAATGGAAGCGGGACTTTATATTGTCGGGACGCCGATCGGGAATCTGGCGGATATTTCGTTGCGGGCGATTGAGACGCTGCGGGAAGTTGATTTGATTGTGGCTGAAGATACGCGCCACACGCGGCGTTTGACGGAGCGGTATGAAATTACCACCCATCTGCAGAGCTGCCATAAATTCAATGAAATCCAGCGGGCGGAACAGATCGTCGAAAAGATCAATGCAGGGCAGTCGGTTGCGATGGTGACGGATTCCGGAATGCCCTGTATTTCCGATCCCGGCTCGCGCGTTGTCCGGCTTTGCCGCGAAGCGGGGGTTCCGATCACGTCAGTACCCGGCCCGGCCGCGGTTACCACTGCGGTGGCGCTGAGCGGTTTCGGCGAACACGGCTTTATTTTCGCCGGCTTTCTTCCGCATAAAAGCGGCGGACGCAAACGCGATCTGGAAAAGTGGGCCGACGCTGACCTGCCGGTTGTGCTCTACGAATCTCCCTACCGGCTCATCAAACTGATGGATGAAATCGAGGCGTATCTGGGAGCCGGACGGATTGTATTTGCCGCGCGGGAAATGACGAAAAAGTTTGAAGAACTCACAACGGGAACCCCGGCGGAAATCCGGGCGAAATATGACGGGCGCAACGTGAAAGGCGAATGCGTTGTGATTATCACCCCCGCAGGTTTGCTAAAACCCGAATTTGCCAACAAAGGTGACAAATATGCTTAATTTCGCATTTAAAGGCGTTTTTCCCAACTATTCGCGTTGAACTCACCAAACGCAGTGCTACTATTCGCTTCGGTTTGGAGAAAATTTCAAGGGTTTGGGTAAAAATGGGTTTGGGTAACGGCAGCGACAACCTAACGGCGGCTTACATTGATAAAACAGCCGTAATTCGCGTGGAAGGCCGAGGTTCTTTCAAGGTCAGCCCGCCGATGAAGCAGTTTATTCATCAGGTCATCCATAACGGATCGGCCAACCGCATCCGCATCGACATGTCGGACTGCACCGGGATGGACAGCACGTTTATGGGCGTCGTTGCCGGAATTGCCTGCCTGTTGAAAAGCAACCCGGAAATCAGCTTCAAGCTGATCAACCTTTCGGAAAAAAACAGGAAACTGCTGACCACGCTGGGAGTTGACCGGGTTGTCGACTACTCCCTCGCCGCTTCCGGCGAAAACGAAAACCTATCGGGGCAACTGACGGATGAACGGAAACTGGAAGCCGATTTCACCAATAAACTCGATGCGGCCAAAACCACCCTCGAAGCGCACGAAACGCTCGTTGATATCCACCCGGAAAACCTGAACAAATTCAAATC
>QKFE01000281.1 GCA_003252225.1 Kiritimatiellales bacterium
AAGACGGTTCCATTATTGCGTGCTACGGGATGATTGAAGGCGAGCTTGAATTTGCGCCGCAAGGAAAAATTAGATTTTCATACTATTTCAATCCTGTCCCCAACGAGCGGTCGTTGGAGTGGAATGGCGAAAACTTACTCAAATAGATTCGAAAAACATTCCGGAAATTTTCCGGGATGTTTCTGTGGATAAGGGGTGAGGCCGCTATTTTGAATACGTCTCACGCCTCACGCCTCACGCCTCACGAATTCACCATATTGGCCGGCTGGTGAGTGGCCTGAAGTACGGTCTGCCAGAACCAGCTGAGCGGATCGATGGTTTTGCGCGCGCCGATCATGGAAATGGGCAGGTGAACCAGCCGGTCGTGATGCAGGCCGACAATCATATTGGTGCATCCGGCCATTGCGGCGTGGACGGCGTTGTTGCCGAGGCGCAGGCAGTACATCGAGTCGTTCGCGTTGGCGCGGCGGCTGCGGATGTTGTAGCTGGGGTCAAAGTATTTCACGTTGACCTCGGTGCCTTTGTTTTTGAAATAGGTGTTGATTTCGGCATACAGCAGGTCGCCGATATCCTGCAGCCTTTTGTTTCCTGATTTATCGGTGGCATCGGAGGCTTTGAACAGTTCCTGTCCGGCCCCTTCGGCAACCACAACGACGGCGTGTTCTTTCCGCCGGAGGCGCTCTTCGAGATAGTGCAGGAAGCCGTTCGGTCCGTGGAGGTCGAACGGAACTTCGGGGACGAGGCAGAAGTTTACATTGCCGTTGGAGAGGGTGGCGCTGGCGGCGATCCAGCCGGATTGACGTCCCATCAGTTTAACGAGTCCGACGCCGTTGCGGTAGGCTCTGGCTTCGGAATGCGCGTTGGTGATGATATCCCATGTGGCTTCCACGGCGGTTTCAAAGCCGAATGAGCGCTGGATCAGGCTGACGTCGTTGTCGATGGTTTTCGGAATGCCGACGACGGCGATCGGCAGGTTGCGTTTTTTCAGAGCGTTGACGATATCGCGCGCGCCGCGCTGGGTTCCGTCGCCGCCGATGGTGAACAGGATGTTTACACCGTAGTGGACGAGGGTGTTGATGATTTCGTCATCGTCCTGCCGTCCGCGGGAGGATTTGAGAATGGTGCCGCCTTTTTCGTGGATTTCGTCGGTATTGTCGGTGGTGAGTTCGATGGGGTAGTGGTAGTACTTCGCCACGAGACCTTCGTAACCGTATTTGAAGCCGAGCACGCGTTTGACGCCATAGCTTTCCAAGCTGCAGAAGGTCAGCGCGCGGATTACATCATTCAGACCCGGGCAGAGTCCGCCGCAGGTGACGATGCCGACGGTCACTTCGCTGGGATCGAAAAACAGTTTTTCGCGCGGACCGGCCAGTTCAAAATATTCAATCTGATCGAGGCTTTCGAGCTGTGCAAAATCCTTTGTCCGGTCGCCGCAGGCGATCGCTTCGTTGTTATAAAAACGGCTGATCTGTCCCTTCAGCGGTGAATCATAAACGGCTTCTCCGAGCGTTTCTGCCCGGTGGATTTTCAAGTTACTCATAGCTGTTCTCCTTAAAACTGGGAAAGGAAGCGGACGTCGTTTTCGTAAAGGTTTCGGATGTCGTGGATGCCGTACAGAATCATGGTGATGCGTTCAATACCCATGCCGAATGCGAACCCGGTGAGGCGGGAACTGTCGTAACCGACGGCTTTGAATACGTTCGGGTCGACCATGCCGGCTCCGAGGATTTCGATCCATCCACTGTTTTTACAGACGCGGCAGCCTTTTCCGTGGCAGACATGGCAGGTGAAATCGACCTCTACGCTGGGTTCGGTGAACGGGAAAAAGTGCGGGCGGAAACGCACCTTCACATCCGGCCCCATCAGTTCCCGCGCAAAATAGGAGAGGGTTCCTTTTAAGTCCGCCAGCGAAACATTTT
>QKFE01000048.1 GCA_003252225.1 Kiritimatiellales bacterium
CTCGCCGGCCGTGACTCCGATTCCTTTCAGATCAGGATAGGTAAGCACAAATGCTTTTACCGCCTTGCGGCGCACTAAGCCTACTCCCCCGTTTTATCCGGGTATTGATTAATTAAGCGGGGCACTTCAAGTTCTTCGTTGCGAAGCTCCGAACAAGAAGGCCCCTTTTGAAAAACGATCTATTAAAACTTATCCAGTGGTTCTGCAGTAAACTCACGTACAATGACCTCGCATCGGTGGTTCCTGTCCTTCAGGAGGTGTTAAGCGGCTCACGCAAAAACATCGACCTGAAGCCTGACGAAGACCGGCCGCCGAACTACCGTCACTTCCGGGTCGATCCAACCCTGCCGCTTACCGAGCCGCCTGAACCCGTGGAAGAGCCGCCCGAAGAACTGGACAGTAAAATTCCGGCCGTCTATCTCGAATACGAACAGAACAATGCCCCCGCCGGACGCATAAAAATTGATGAAGCGGATATCGGCCGGATGGCTGCCCGCCATTTTCTGCGTAAAGGGCACCGCCATTTCGCCTATGTTGCCTATTACGACCGCCGCGTTTCCACCCGGCGCCAACAGGAACTCGGACTCTCCGACCGGCGCACTGGATCGGCAAACCGGATTCCGAAACGAACTCGACCGGGCCGGACTGCACGGCACCCCGATCCACTTCTTCAGCATGAATTCATCCGACTCCATTCTCGACTGGCTGATTGACCTTCCCAAACCCGCCGCGCTGTTCTGTTTCAACGACCAGCTTTCCATTCAGGTGCAGATGATGTGCCTCAACCATGGAATACGCGTCCCGACCGATATCGCCATTTTAGGCGTGGACAACAGTCCCGGCTACTGCCGCCTCGCCCGCCCCTCCCTCTCCAGCATTGATGTCGGCTTCTCGCGGATCGGTGCGCATGTCCTCAAACAGTTTGCTGCCTTTATCCGCAAAGAACGCCCCGCCGAAAACCGGATATTTCCCGCGCAAATGGTGCACGAACGCGGCTCAACCGCCGGAATCGCCATCGACGATCCGCAGCTTTCCAACGCCGTTGAATTCATCGAAACCAACTTCGCCAAAATCACAAGCGTCGAAGAAATCGCTCAGGCCGCCGGTATATCAAGACGCCTCCTCGAACTGCGTTTCACCAAACACCTGCACAGTACGCCCTACCGCTACTTAGTTGAAACGCGCCTTATTCACGCCGAAAAACAGCTCATTTACTCCACCCTGCGCATCAACGAAATCAGCGACCAGTGCTGTTTCAAACAGCCCAATCACTTCTGCCGCATCTTTCGCGAGCACTACGGAATAACCCCCACCGACTTCCGCGCCCGACGCGGTGCTCTGGAATTCAAAACCGACACCCACCAAGCCGAAAAACATCCAAACTGACGCAGAAAAAAGGGCTTGCCTCTCAATTAAGGGCGACGTTGAATTTTAGTGACCACTTATCGGTTACTGCCCGATTGAAAGCTGAATGGTGTCTTTGATGCCGTCGCGTTTAAAGGCTTCGTCTTTATTGTTTGATGCAGGCAGTGCGTCGTCCCACGAATAAACGGTGATATCGACGCGGCCTTTTTCATGCGCGGTGAGTTCGCCGAATTTATTGATGCTGGCGACCGCCGGATCGCTCGATTCCCAAACCACGTTATTGCGGGTGGCGTTCTGCGGGCTCATGCGGACTTTGAGTTTGCGGGTATCACCCACCCGGATCGGCGCTTCGTCCTTCACAATCTGAAGCCCTTCGACCGGGATATATTTTTTGGAGTCCAGCGCCCGCCCGAGCATTTCATAGGCATCGTTCTGTTCCGCGGTGAGTTGGTTCACATCGAGCCCGCTGAAAAACCAGTTATGCCAAAACAGCTCGCGACCCTTTTCTCCGGCCTCTTCTTCGATGTCGGTTCGGAGGTCGAAGAAGCGGCCGTCGGCATATTTATCGTGCGGGGCGTAACGCTTGAAATCGGCGGTGAAGGCATATTCAATAGCTTTCGATGTATCGCTCATCGGGCGGTTTCCGTTAAACCAGTGATAAATAAACTGCCGATCGGGCGCTGTTTTTTTACCGCTGATCTGCGGCCATGCGCTGATCCCGTCGATTAACTCTTTGCCCGGGATTTCAATGCCGCAGGCTTCGGCCAGCGTCGGGTAAATATCGACAATATCGACCAATCCTTCATAGGTTCGGATTTCGCCGCTTTTTCCGGCAGGCACTTTGCCCGGCCAGCTGAAAATCAGGCCGACATGCTCGCCGCCGTCGCGCGAGTGCCCCTTGCGTCCGATACGTTTTGAACCGTCTTTTGCCGTGAACTCGAAGCACTCTTTCGCGCCGTTATCGCCCATGATAACCACCAGCGTATTTTCACGCAGCCCCAGTTCATCGAGTTTGGTCAGAATTTTACCGACCAGTTTATCCATGTAACGGAGCATGTCGGGGAAATATTTGCGGTCATCGCCGGGATACGGCATCCATTCGGCCACTTTCGTGTGCAAATCAAAATCATCATACGCCGATTTCGGTTCCGTGTCGGGCGTCGGCGTATGTTCGTCGTGAACCAGCATCAAAGGATAGTAGAGGAAAAAGGGGTCGTCTTTATGGTCGTCGAGAAACTTCAGCGCCGCGCGGTTGACCACATCCGGCCCGTACCAGCGCCGACCGGTTTCGGGATCCATTCCGGTCAGGTCGGTGATTTTTCCATTCACCACCAAATTCGGCTCAATAAAACGGCGGCCTTCGTCAACCACGTCGAAGCAGCAGTATTCATCCCAGCCGAATTCCGAAATATACCGATTGCCCGGAATCGCTTTTGTGCCGCGCGACTGCTTCCATTTCCCGAACATACCGGTCACATACCCGGCCCGCTTAAACACATCGCTGATCGTAATCTGCGATTCGTGGATGGCTTTCGGGTAAACAAAATTCCGCCCGTTGTGCATTCCGCTCAACAGCGCAACACGGGTCGGTTCGCAGATCGGATACGTATACGCCTGCTCGCAGCGGATGCCGCTTTTCGCCAGACGGTCAATTGCCGGTGATTCCAGCTTCGTCGGTTTAAATTCCCCGTTAACGGCGCTGACGGTTTCCGCGCCGTATGCCGGCATTCCGTACTGGTTCAAATCATCGATCAGAATAAAAATTACGTTGGGCTGTTCGGCGGCATTTGAACTTACGGCGGCGAACAGGCTTCCGATTAAAGCGGCGGTTTTCAGTTTCATTTCAGCCTTCCGTTATTTTGCGATCTTAATGGTGACAGAATCGGTGATGCCGTCGCGCTGATACGGCTCAGGGTTTTTATTATCCGCCAACGGCCGCGCATCGTCCCACGAATAGGCGGTGATTTTCACCATCCCGGGTTTATGCCCGGTTACGGTGCCGAATTTATCAACGCTGGCAATTTCCGGGTTATCGCTTTCCCAGATAATTCCGCGCCGCGTTGCGTTTTCAGGATATACCCGGCACTCCAGTTCCTGCGATCCCCCGGCTTTCAGCGGCATCTCTTTTTTCACCACCTGCAGCCGCTTCACCGGCACATAGGCATGTTTTTCGAGCACCTTTCCGAGCTGCTCATACGCCGTTTTCTGCTCCGGCGTCAGTTTACTGATTTCAAGCCCGCTGTAGTGCCATTTATTCCAGGCCTTCGGCACCTTGATTTTACGATCGCCAACCTCTTCAAACAGGTCGGTTCGCAGATCGAAAAAGCGGCCTTCGGGATAGAGGGTGCTCGGGGCATAGCGTTTAAACTCTTTATTGAACGCATACTCGATCAGATTTTCGAGATCGGTTGACGGGTTGTTTCCGTTGTACCAGGTGTAAATATAGTTCCGGTGCTCGTTTTTCGTTTTCCCGGTCGCCTGCGGCCAGAAACTGATGCCGTCGAGCTTTTCCGCATTCGGCGGCTCAATGCCGACGGCGTCGCAGAGGGTCGGATAAATATCGGTCAAATTAACCATGCCGGCATACGTGGATTTCGCCGGGATTTTTCCGGGCAGTTTCAGCAGCAGCGGAACGTGCAGACCGCCCTCTTTATTGCTGCCTTTATCGCCCTTGAAAACGGTTCCGTCCGGCAGAACGTGGAAAAACGACTCCTTCGTCCCGTTATCGCCCATCACCACCACCAGCGTATCTTTTTCCAGTCCGAGTTTTTCGAGCTGGTTGAGCACTTTTCCGACGAGCTTATCCATATATGCCAACATATCGGGGAAATAGCGCTGGTCGTCGCCTTTGCCGTGGCCGTGTTCATATTTTTTATTTACGTCAAATTCGTCAAAAGCCGATTTCGGTTCCGTGTCGGGTGTCGGGGTGTGCTCGTCGTGAACCAGCAGCATTGAATAATAGAGGAAAAACGGCTTCTCTTTATTCCGCTTTATGAAATCGAGCGCATATTCGTTGCAGATGTCAGGGCCGTAAAACGGCCTGCCGGTTTTCGGGTTTTTCCCCGAAAAATTTTCGACCTTCCCGTTAATCACCAGATTGGGATCGAGAAAACGGCGGCCTTCCATTTCGACATCGAAACAACAGAATTCATCCCAGCCGAAACCGAAAATATATTCGCGCCCCGGCGTCTGTTTTGTACCGCGCGTCTGTTTCCATTTCCCGACAATACAGGTTTCATACCCGGCCCGCTTAAACACATCGCCGAATGTAATATCCGAATCGTGCTGCGATTTACAGTTATGGTAATTGCGGATGTTGTTCATCCCGCTCATCAGCGCAATACGGGTCGGCTCGCACAGCGGATAGGCGTAGGCATAATCGCACCGAAGCCCCTCTTTCGCCAGACTGTCGATCTGCGGGGTTTCCACCGTTACCGGCTCAAAAAAGCCCTGTGTCGATCCGACCTTATCCGCACCGTAGGCCGAAATACCGTAATGGCTCAAATCATCGATCAGAACAAAAACCACATTCGGCTGCCGCGCGCCGAATGCAGCCAGACCAAACACCAAAACCAACCCCGATAAAAACCATTTTTCCATTCTGCCACCTTCTTTCAAAAACCGCCCGAATCCCGGGAGTGAGAACGCTTTCACACCAACGCGCACGAAACAAGGTTCAGATTGCTGAAACTGCCCGGAAAAAACACCTGTTCAAAAGGATAGAAAACAAAAAGGGGACTCCCATTGCGGGAGTCCCCAGGGGTGGGGTGTTAACTAACCAGGGGAAGTTAGATCTTTCCAACGAGGTCAAGGCCGGGTTTCAGGGTGTCGCCACCCGGAGTCCAGTTTGCCGGGCAAACCTGATCGCCATGTTCGTGGACAAATTTTGCGGCTTCGAGCTTACGCAGCGCTTCTGCGGCACTGCGGCCGATTCCAAGGTCATGAATTTCGGCTGTTTTGAGCACACCGTTCGGGTCAATGATGAAGGTTCCGCGCAGAGCCAGCCCCTCTTCTTCGATATAAACGCCAAACAGTTTTGAAACGCTGCCGGTCGGATCGGCGCCCATCGGGTAATTTACTTTTCCGATGGCGGCGGACTCATCGTGCCACGCCTTGTGTACAAAAGCGGTGTCGGTGCTGACGCTGATCACTTCTGCTCCAGCAGACTGAAATTTCGGGTAAAGTGCGGCAACGTCTTCGAGTTCGGTCGGGCAGACAAAGGTGAAATCGGCCGGATAAAATACAACGACGACCCATTTGCCCTTATAATCGGACAGCTTGATATTTTTGATCTCATCATCGTGGTACACCGCCATCGCGAATTCCGGAACTTGCTGTCCAATTTTAACCATCTTTTTTCTCCCGTCTCAGTTAGTTTTTCCCAAACAACGGGGATAAAGTACCAATTACGTACGGATTGTAAACAGGAATTTCGATGCTTTTTTATTAATTTTCATAATCCCCCTGTTTTTAAGCATTAAGTCCGCTGACACTTCGGACAGAACGTCGTCCCCCGCTGCGCCACAACGGTTTTTTCGAGCGGTGTTCCGCAGCGTTCGCAGGGTTTTCCGCCCCGCCCGTACGCCTTTACTTCCTCCCGGTGTCTGCCCGATTCCCCCTCGACGTCGCGGTAATTGGTTTTTCCGGCGCCCAGCGAAGTTCCGCCGTTTTTAATCCCCGTTTTCAGCACCTGTTTTATCGCCTTAAACAAGGCCTCCAATTCCGCGCCGCTTAATGATCCCGAAAGCCGTTCGGGGTGTATTTCCGCCTCCCACAGCGCTTCGTCCGCATAAATATTCCCGAGACCCGCCGCCACCGACTGATCCAGCAGCAGCGGTTTAACCATCCGGCTGCGCCGCTTCATTTGGTCGGAAAAATAGCTGAGCGAAAACCCGCGCGTTAATGCGTCCGGGCCCAGCGATTTCAAAACAACCGCAGGATCATCCACCAGTTTCCATCGGCCGAATTTACGCGTATCGCGGTAGTAAAGATTCATCTCTCCCGACAGCCCCAAAACAATGCGGTCGTGCGGACCCGGTTCGAGCGAAAAACTGCCTGCCATCCGCAAATGAATCAGCAGCGTCTGGCCCGACGACAGCGAAAATATCAGCCACTTTCCGGTTCGGGTGATTTTTCCAATCGTCGCCCCGACAATCTGTTTTTTGAACTGCACCGCCGAAAACGGCTCAACCGTCGGTGCCCAGTTCACCTTCACCGACAGGATTTCCCGCCCCTCAACACCCCGCGCCCGCAACTGCCGCGCAATCGTTTCAACCTCTGGTAGCTCGGGCATAAATCATCCAAACGGGTTAATGATTTGCAGGCCGGGGAATTCGGCGGAAACGGAAGCGGCATCTTTTTTGAGAAAGAGCAGTTTAATATTGGGGCCGGCGTCGATGGTTAAATAGATTTGCAGTCCGTCGGCGCGGGCGCGCTGAACGCGGTGAATTTGCGCGATGGTTTCGGGCTGAAAATAAATTAAGGGCGGCCAGGCGGACATCATTGTGGCGTGCATGGAAAGGGCGTTCTTTTCGGCGGCTTGGCCTAATTGCGGGAAGTCGCGCGTTTCGATGGCGGTTCGGATGGTTTTAAGGTCGGTTTCGGCCTGCGCGGGCCAGCTTTTGTAGAGGAGGGAGGTTTCGACGGTTCGGTTCATTCCGTCGCGCGAACCGACCGGTTTTTCGGCGGAAGAGAGTTCGAGGATTCCGATCCGGAAATCGGGCCAATCGGAAAGCAGGGGTTCGGCAAAAGAATCGGTTCCGTCGGGGCTGGTTCCGGCATTCCACTGAACAAATCCGTTGAAAACAGAACGGGCTGCACTTCCGCTTCCGAGCCGGGCGAGCATGGAAAGTTCCCCTCCCCCGAGCCCCCACCCCCCAAATTCGTTAAGTGCGCGTACGAGTGCGGCGAATCCGGAGGCAGACGAAGCGAGTCCGGCGGCGGTGGGAATATTGTTTTCGGTTCGGATTTCAAATCCGCAGTTGCCGAACATCGGGCGAAACAGGTCGAGAAAGGCGGTGATGCGTTTGGCGAAGGGGGATTGGGGGGATTGCA
>QKFE01000199.1 GCA_003252225.1 Kiritimatiellales bacterium
ATCCGGGCGGCGAAAAAAGGAGGGGGCTGAATCGGTAATCGAATGCCGAAATGCTTACACAATTCCAACGTTTTTTGAGTTGTCTACTCATATTTTATTTGTATATTAATTATCTTAAATTTCACTTCAACAGGGTGTGGCGGTGAATAAATTCCAACATGAGAGAGATGAACGGAGGAAAAGATGAATACGAAAAAAGTACTGTTTGTTGCGCTTGCAGGGTTGATTCCCTTGGCCGGTTTCGCCGGTCCCGTAAAATTCCGCACTGAAATCAGCCCGATCGGCGGCATCACCAGTTCCGATATCGACGGTTTAGGGGTGCGCCACGACACCTCGTACGGCACTTATGCTGAAATTATCGACGGTCAGGGAAACTACCTGGGCACACTCGAACTGGGCGTTGAAATTGATACAAAAATCGGCTATGTTGACGTACTCGGCGGATTCGGCGGAGCGGTGAACGGCGCGTGGGGCGGCGGGCTTTTCCTGCTCGACGGCGGATACCGCTTCAAACTCAACGGGCCCGGAACGATGACCATCGGGCCGTTCGTCGGGCTGGTTGCCGCAGGCGACACCGAATGGGAAACGGACGAGGGCGGAATGATTGACATGTCCGGCGACAGCGGGGCGCAGGTCGGTGTTAAATTTACCTGGGGCTGGCGGCATGTCAGTTTTCTGGCCAAACTCGGCTATATGAGCTTCGCGTATGAACTCGAGCCGGAAGACCAATCCTTAAACTGGCGCTACACCCGTAACGGCGGCGATTCCTGGCAAACCTGGGGCGCCGGCGAAACCGTTGAAGCGGATATGAGCGGTTTCTTCGGCCAGTTCGGCGTCACCCTCCAGTTCTAATGAACGGGTGATCTGAAAAAGGGAGTCTTTTCAAAGATTCCCTTTTTCCGTGTTAACACTTGAAATACGTAATGAAATAAATGAGTTTGCGAGCTGTACACGCTTATACTACGGCTTTTGTGCACAGGAAATGGCCATCGTTTCGCGCGGGGGTGCGAAGCTGCCTGATTTGTGCGCGGGAAAAACAAAACATAACAAGGAGAAATGTTGTGATCAGAAGAATAGCAGTACTGTTGGGACTCGCGGCCGTTACCGGCCTGTTTACCGGATGTGCAACGTCCAAAGCACCGATGGCCAGCGGCGGCGGAAAGATCAAAATTTTTATCGTTTCGGACCGCGGCAATCCGGAAGAGATGGAGGAAAAACAGTGGCGTTACCGCAATGAAGTCGGAACGTACATGGAAACGGATCTGTTGGCACGCCTCAACCGCACCGGGTATGAAGCGAAACTGATCACCTCAAAAGAGGAATTCGTTCCCGGGCCGGACACCTACCTGATTTCGATGGAAATCGAAAGCTACAATCCGGGCAGCTCTGCCGCACGTATGCTTGTCGGTTTCGGCGCCGGCGCCTGCTCGCTCGACATGCATTACGTTGTATTCGACGGCCAGTCCAAGAAAGTCATGGAGTGGGATGACGGAATCGGAACTGCGGGCGATTGGCGCAGATTGCCGATCACGCTGGACGACAAACTGGTTCGCAAGCTGAACACCGATCTGGCGGCGAAGTAGTCGATACCGGCGGGTTCATAAAATGACCCGTATTTGAATTGCAGAAGGGGCTTTCTCGGGAAGCCCCTTTTTCGTACCTTTCAATCTGTTTTGTATTCGAAACAGGAAATTAACTGGAGTTTCATCCGAGCCGGATTGCGGCAACATTTGAAACAACTATGAATGATTTCACCACAGAGGGCACAGAGACACAGAGTAAACGGGTATTCTTCTCCTGCTCTGTGTCTCTGTGCCCTCTGTGGTAAAAGTATCAGGTTCATTCGATTTAACAGAAAGGGCGATTTATGAAAACAGCATTGGTGATTGGCGGAAGCAGGGGCATCGGGCGCGGGATTGCGCTGAAGCTGGCGCGTTCGGGTTTTGATATCTGGCTGACATATCACAGCCGTAGCGATGCGGCCGAAGCGGTGAAAAAAGAGATCGAGGTGATGGGCCGCAGTTGCGAAATTATGGGGTTTGACGTCGCCGATTTTGAAGCCGTGAAGACCGCGCTCGAAGCCAAGTGCGATGCGAATCCGCCGGATGTACTGGTTTATAATTCGGGCATTATCCGCGATAACCTGATGGTGTGGATGACGAAAGAGGAGTGGGATGCGGTAATTGACACCAATCTGAGCGGGTTTTTCAATGTGACGAAGACGGTGCTGTTCCCGATGCTGCGCGAAAAACGGGGGCGTATTGTGGTCATCTCTTCAACCGCCGGGCAGATCGGTCAGGCCGGGCAGGTGAATTATTCGGCATCGAAGGCCGGGCTGATCGGCGCGGTGAAAGCGCTGGCGCGCGAAGTCGGCAAAAAGGGGCTGATGGTGAACGTCGTTGCGCCGGGGGTGATTGAAACGGATATGACCGCCGACCTGCCGGAAAAGGAGCTTAAAAAACTGATTCCGCTCAATAAATTCGGGGTGGTGGACGATGTCGCCAATACGGTTGATTTCCTCTGCTCCGATGCGCAGTCCTATATTCACGGGCAGGTGATCGGCATCAACGGCGGGTTGGCAATTTAGGAAATTAAGAATGAAGATTTTAGAATGAAAAATTATGGAACTCAGGCGGCGTCAGCCTTTTTCAAAAGAGCTGTCGCAGACCGGCCATTCTCCATTCTTAAATCTTCATTCTACATTAACGGAGAATCCGTTTGGCTGAATTAAAATATGACCATGTTGTAGTGGGGGCCGGGATCAGCGGGATGGTTTCGGCGTTGCTGCTGGCCCGTAACGGCAGAAAAGTTTTGCTGATTGAAAAGGCGCCGGCCGTCGGCGGCTCAATGGCCCGCTTTAAATTGAAGGGCGTTCCGTTCGATACGGGATTCCATTTCACCGGCGGGCTTCATCCGGATGGGCTGGTGCTCGATATGCTCACCGTGCTGGGCATTGAAGACCGGATCACCCCCCTCCCCTTTTCGAAGGAAGAAGGCACCCGTTTCATACTGGAAGATTCCGGCGCATCGTACGGGCTGCCGAACAACCGGCAGGGCATCATCGAAACGCTGACCGAACTCTTCCCCGCCGAGGCGTCCGGCATTAAAACCTATTTTGAAAAGGTCGATTCGATTTGTGACTCAACCGCGACGATGAACCTGCGGCGTTTGTCCGAACCGATGTCGATGCTGGACGAGGATTACGCCACACTGTCGGTCGTTTTGGACGATCTTTTTGAAGACCCGAAATTAAAAACGCTGCTGGCCGGCTATTGCCTGTGTTACGGCGCGTCGCCCTCCGAAGTTTCGTTTGCCAACCATGTCCGAACCGCGCAGGGCATGCACGATGGACTGGCGCGTGTTGAGCACGGCGGCGATGCGTTTATCGATGCGCTTCAACGGAAATTGGAAGAGGCCGGGGTTGAAATCCGCTGCAAAACAGAGGTGATTTCCTGCGAGGAAATCGAGGGCAAAAATATCGGGGCATTCCGGCTGAACAACGGCAATCTGGTTCGGTTTGAATCGGCGGTATTCACCCTGCATCCGAAAACTATTTTGAAAATCCTCCCCCAGAAAAAACTGCGTCCGGCCTTTGCGCGGCGGATCGATGAGATGAAATCATCGTTCGGTTTTTTTGCGATCTTCGGGGTATGCGACGAGCCGGAATTATTAGAGGGCAGTATGCTGCTGGTGCTGCCGAATGTTGATCTCGACACACAACTGGCCTGCGGCAACCGCAACGCCGATTCGATGCTGTTCTGTATTTCCGCCAATGAAAACGGACAGCGGGCGATGACCATTTTAGAGGCGGCCTGCCCCGAAGATTATGCCGAATGGGCCGACACCAGACTGATGAAACGCCCGGTTGAATACGCTGAATTCAAAGCGCGGAAAACAGAGCGTATTTTGGAACGGATTTATGCCGTACTGCCGGAATTGAAAAACCATTTCACCGTTTTAGGTTCATCCACGCCGCTGACTTTCCGGGACTATCTGAACTCGCCGGACGGATCGGCCTACGGGGTTAAACAGCTGGCGGGTCAGTTTAATATCTGCGGCAAACTGCCGCTCCGAAATTTATATGCCGCCGGTCAAAGCGCTGTTTTGCCGGGATTGATGGGCGCAATGGTTTCGGCGTTTATTGTCTGCCGGCAGATGCAGGATGCGGACGAGTTTGATCGTTACATAAATACTGAACTGAACTAAGAATAAAGAACAGAAGCGCGCAAAGAACGCCAAGGAAAGCTCCACTTTGCGGCCTTTGCGGTCTTGGTGTTAAATTAGAAAAGTGGTCACTGAATGAAACGTGTGGTAATCACCGGAATTGGCATTGTTTCCCCGCTCGGGAATGAGCCGGACGATTTGATGGATGCACTGATTGCGGGTAAATCCGCCGTCCGGAAAATGGACGAATGGTCAAAATATAATGGACTCCATTCGCTGGTTGGTGCCCCGGCGCTGCTGGAAAATGAAAAACTGATCCCGCGGCAGAACCGGCGGTCGATGGGCCGCTTATCCGTGTTTGCCGCGCAGGCCGCAAAAAAGGCGGTCGAAAATGCCGGGCTTTCGGAGGACGAAATCGCTTCCGACCGAACCGGCTGCGCCGTCGGTTCAACGATGGGTAGCGCGGCGAGTATCACCGAAACCTTTGAACTCATTCTGCCGGAAAACGATATTTCACAGCTGCCTTCCACCAAATTTTTCCAGTGTGTTTCACACACGGCGGCGATGAATGTTTCGCAGTATCTCGGCATCAGCGGAATTGTGCTCGGTCCGTCCGCGGCCTGCGCCTCCGGCCTGCAGGCATTGGGCGCGGGATTCGATCTGATCCGAATGGGCCGACAGGATCGCGTGCTTTGCGGCGGTGCCGAAGAGCTGCACCCGACGGTAACCGGTTCGTTCGATGTGCTGTTTGCCACTTCGTCAAAACACAACGATTCACCCGAAACCACGCCGCGACCGTTTGACCGCGACCGCGACGGTTTGGTCGTCGGCGAAGGCGCGGGAATTCTGGTGCTCGAAGAGCTCGAATCGGCCAAAGCGCGCGGGGCAAAAATCTATGCCGAAATCCTCGGCTTCAACACCTGCGGCAGCGGGGCGCATATCAGCCAGTCGAACGCCGATGCAATGATCCGCTGCATTAATCAGACCCTGAAAGAAAGCGGTATCGGGGCAGACAAAATCGACTATATCAGCGCCCACGCCACGGCCACCGTTCACGGCGATGTCGAAGAAGCCAAAGCGCTTGCCGCTATTTTCGGAAACGAGATTCCGGTCAGCAGTTTGAAGGGACACATCGGCCATACGCTCGGCGCATCGGGCGCCATCGAACTGATCGCCGTGCTGAAAATGATGGAGCGCAATGTGATTGTTCCAACCCGCAACCTCGAAAACATCGACCCCGCCTGCGAAGGCGTCCGGCACGTTATTCAGCCGCTGGAAAAAAGGGTAGACACCGTTATTAAAAACAGCTTCGCTTTCGGCGGAATCAACGCCGCGCTGGTTTGCCGGAAAGTTTAGAAATGAATCGGACTGAATTATTGCGAAGGCTGGGATCCGCCGGATGCTGTATCGGCCTGCTCAGCGGCTGCACCTCGTGGCTGTGGGATCACACCGAGATGAACTCAAAAGTGTGGATCAGCGGCGACGACATCACCGAAGCGGAGCTGAAAAAGAAGGGGGTTGAATATGAAGTCTACGATGTCGAGGGCTATGAAGGCTTTCTGATTAACCAATCGTTCTTCAAAAAATTCCATAATTTCCACCTGCGTCTTTTCGGAACACCGGTTACCGTGGTTGTCGACGGCGTCGGATATTTAACGGTCGGATTGGCGGTTTGCATATATAGCAGCCCGGAAATGGTGGCGGCGATTTTGGAGGCGGCACTTAACAGCAACTGAGGAGGAAAGAGAAAATGAAACGCAGTGAATTCAGAAATCTTATTTTGGGTGTGTGCGGAATTTTCATGCTGACCGGATGCAAATCCCGTATCGCGAAATCGGCGCGCAATCCGGAGGCCGGCGATCCGTTCCGCTGTAACCGTTGCGGCTACCTTTTCCGTTCAACCAAGGACATGAGCAACGAACGCTGCCCGCGCTGCTACGCCACCGAACTGATGCGTATTTCCGAAGAGGAAATGGAGACGTATTTGAAGGCGGACTAAAAATCCTTCCAGGCGTTTTTGAGGGCGGAGGAGTAGCCGGAAACGGAGCGGATGATTTTAAAAATATCGCGCGGCATCATGCGGGTGTCGGGTGAACGCAGGGGGTTGCGTTTTCCGCCGATTTCGGCGACGCGGGAAAAATGGCGGTAGAATTTACGCAGCGGGATTTGTGTTTTGGTGAGCGGGTGCATGCAGTCGTGCAGGTCGTAGGGGTGGCAGATATAGTTATCCTTTTCTTCGTGCCAAGCCGTACTGCCGGGTGACGGGGTGAATACCGTGCAGGTGACCTGAGCGGGCGGTATTTTTTCGATGTAATTGCAGAGCGTTTCAAAGTCCTGCTCGCTGTAGTTGGCATTCACCATAAAGGCGGCTTGTACGGCGATGTCCATTTCGATGAGGGCCTGATGAGCCTGCTGGTTTTCTTCGACGGTTGAGTGCTTGTCCATATCCGCGAGCTGTTCATCGGTAGCGGCTTCCATTCCGAGAAAGACGCAGTCGAGGCCGATTTCGCGCCATAGTTTAAACAGGTCGGGATGACGATTGACGGTGGTGGAGCGGGCCCAGGCAAAGTAGCGTTTTTTGATGCCGCGTTTTTTAATGGCTTCGGCAATGGCGAGCGCGTGTTTCGGATCAATAAAGGTTTCGTCGTCGCAGAAATAGACATGCTCCTGCGGAATTTTTTCGAGTTCGTCGCACACTTTTTCGGGATCGCGCGTCATATGTTTGCGGCGGCTGAGCAGCGGAATCACACAGAAGTTGCAGTTCATGCAGCAGCCGAATGAGGTACGGAGCAGTCCGACTTCAGGAAAGATGGTTTGCCACTGCGGATGTTTCTGGGTGGGCCAAAAGCATTTGTAATTTTCTTTCTCCCACAAATCGCGCCGGGGTTCGGGCAGGGTGTCGGGGGCGGGATAAAGGGGCAGCTCGTCAGCAACTGCGGTGTCCCAGCTTTCTCCCGGCACCATCACGTTTTCGATGCCGGTGAGCGGTTCGCCTTTACCCAGTTTTTCAATGATTTCGCGGAAGGGGGCGCAGCCTTCGCCGCGGACGACGGCGTCGATTTGCGGGATATTGAAATCGCCCGGCAAAACGGTGGCGTGATGGCCGCCGACGATGATTTTACTGGCTGGGCTGGTTTTGCGGACGAGTTCGGCGAGTTCAATGACGCGGGTGACTTCGTGGGTGTAGCCGCTGATTCCGACGACGTCGGGC
>QKFE01000076.1 GCA_003252225.1 Kiritimatiellales bacterium
GACCGGTTTATCCGACATGGACTTCACTTCCAGCCCCTGCGCCTTCATCTGCTCTTTCAGCTGAATCAGCATCATATCCTTCATCGTCGGCAACATCTCTTCCGTCATCACGACGGGAATAGAGGTAAACATCAGCATCCCGATTTCTGGCGGAGTACCCCAGTTAAAACTGTAAAACTCCAGTCCCTCAGCCTTAAAACTGAACGTCACATCGTCCGGAATATCAAACACATACGAAGTACCGGAAACCTCTTTTGCAAAACAGGACACGGCAACGCCTAAAACAGCAACCGCCAACAATAACTTTTTCACAGACATCCCTCCTTTTGAAATTTTAACGAAAAATAGCGCACCCTGCAGGATTGCGTTGCCCCTTCGGGGGCTGCCCTCTGCGAGGCAGCCTCACTTCGCTACGCTCGTGTCGAACCCCGGTTCTCATCCCTTTGGGCGCCCATTTTTAACAAATGGCGCACCCTGCAGGATTCGAACCTGCAACCCTCTGGTTCGAAGCCAGATGCGCTATCCGATTGCGCCAAGGGTGCGTTGATCAAAGGCGTATAGGAATAGAGGTTTTGCAGCCGCCCGACAAGCCCTTTCGCGCTGACGTAAAGAGCGGGGAAATATTTTTTCAATCGGGGGTTGGACGTGCGTAGTTCATCCTCTATATTCCCGCCTTCCCAACCCAAAAAAGGAAAAGGATTTATGAATAAACTGGTCATTGGATTGCCGAAAGGCAGCTTGCAGGAATCGACGTACGAGCTTTTCAAAAAGGCGGGGTTTTCCATTAAAGGCGGATCGCGTTCCTATTTTCCGTCGATTGACGACGACGATATTGAAATCCGGATTCTCCGCGCGCAGGAGATGAGCCGCTACGTTGAACACGGCATGCTGGATGCCGGTATTGCGGGCCTCGACTGGATCGAAGCCAACGGCTCGGACGTTGTCAGCCTTTGCGATCTGGTTTATTCCAAACAGAGTAAACGCCCGGTTCGCTGGGTATTGGCCGTTCCGAACGATTCGCCGATTTCCTCTGTAAAAGACCTCGAAGGCAAAAAAATTGCGACCGAGGGCGTCGGCATTGTTGAACGCTGGCTGGAGCGCCACGGGGTTAAAGCCGAAGTTGAATTTTCATGGGGCGCAACGGAAGTGAAAGTTCCCGATTTCGTCGATGCAATTGTCGACATCACCGAAACCGGCAGTTCGCTGCGCGCAAACAACCTTAAAATTGTCGACACCCTAATGGAGTCGTACACCAAGTTTTTCTGCTCCAAAGATGCGTGGGCGGATGACTGGAAAAGGAAGAAACTTGAAAAAATCGCTCTGCTGCTGAAAGCCGCGCTGGACGCAGCCGACAAAGTGCTGCTGAAACTGAATGTGGAAGCCGGCAACCTTGAAAAAGTCAAAAACCTACTTCCGGCCCTGCACGCCCCGACGGTTAATTCACTGACCGATGACGGCTGGTTTGCCATTGAAACGGTCGTTGACGAAGCGGTTGTCCGCGAAATTATTCCGGATCTGAAAGCAGCCGGCGCGGAAGGAATTATTGAAATTAGCTTGAACAAAGTCGTGGCATAACTATTGTACTTGCCCTTTTAGAGATAATCAGGAGAAAACATGGGTACCATCAAAAAATGGCGTAAGAGAAAAATGTCGAACCACAAACGGCGTAAGCGTCGGCGCGCGGATCGTCACAAAAAGAAATAAGCATTCATTGCTTCAATCCATTTCAAGGCTGGGTTTCCGCCCGGCCTTGCTTTGTTTCTCAACCCTTGAAAACCCGCTGGAGGATGCGGTTTTCAAGGGTTGTTTATTTTGAGCCGTGAGGCGTGAAAAAAGTCACGTTTCAATCGTCATTTATTACGACAAAAACTCACCTTCGGCCATCGGGCATCCGTTAAGGAAAGCGGCGGCGGGCATTCGTTTTTTTCCGAGGGGCTGGACTTCGGTGAGGCGGAGGGCTTTTTCGCCGGTTGAGACGAGAAGCTGGCCGTCGAGCAATTGGCCGGGTTTCCCCCCGCGCCCCCCTTCCACTACGGCTTGCCAGATTTTGAGGGGCTCACCATTTGGCAGTGTGCAGAAGGTGCCGGGCCAGGGGTCGAATGCGCGGATTTGACGGCATATTTTTTCGGCCGGGTTTGCCCAGTCGATTCGTCCGTCGTCTTTGGTGAATTTACGAATTTCGACGGCTTCGGCTTCGTTCTGCATGGTTCGCGTAACGGTTCCGTTGCGAATATCGTCGATGGCTTTGAGCAGCAGTCCGGCACCGGTTTCGGCGAGTTTTTCGTGCAGGGTTGCGGAGGTTTCGTCGTGATTTAAGGGGTAAGTTTCCTGCCGAAGAATGTCGCCGGCATCCATTTTGGGGGCGAGATATATGATGCTGACGCCGGTGGTTTGGTCGCCGTTTAATATGGCCCATTGGATGGGGGCGGATCCGCGGTATTTTGGCAGCAGCGAAGGATGCACGTTGATGGCTTCGTGCTGTGCGAGCTGGATGATTTTGCGGGGAATGTATTGGCCGTAGGCGACGACGACAAACAGGTCGGGCGCGAGTGCGGCGAGTTCATCGAAAGCATCGCCGATTTTTTCGGGGGTTAAAATATGCAGGTGTTTTTCTTCGGCGAAGGCTTTGAGCGGGCACGGGGTTAAAAGGCGTTTCCGCCCGGCCGGGCGGTCGGGCTGCGATACGACTCCGACGATTTCGTCGGTGCCGTTTTCGAGAATCGCGTTGAGTGAAGGAACGGCGAGCGAGGCTGATCCCATGAACACGATGCGCATAGTGCCCCCTATTGCGGCGCGGCGGCTTCCGCCTGCCCTGCCGACCAGCGGTTGCGGTCGCTCAGGAAAAGCTGATCCATCCGGTTAAGCGCAATCCCTTCTTTGAGCGGAAAATCTTTGGGGATCTGCCCGGTGACAATCGGGAACCAGCTTTTTTCGGGGCCGTCGAGCAACTGCCGCACGAAGGGTTTATCCTTGGTGATGGTCGTGAGGTAGATGCCGCTGATGTATTGTTTATAGTCGTTGATTTCGTAAAACTGTTCGGTGTCTTTCGGCAGCAGGATGGATACGCGATCGCCGTACCAGGCCGTCGCCCAGGGCATATCGGTGACGAGCACTTCGCGCGCGTTGAGCATTTCTGAAACCCTTTTAATCAAGGGCGCGTGATACGGCGGATAGGGCCGCACTGCGTGCGGCGGCAGAATCGTCAGGAGAAACGGAAGGGCCGCCAAAATTACGATGAACACCTTTAACCCGATGTTATACAGCCGCACACCGAGGTCGAGCCGGTCGATCAGGATATAGAAAAAGGCGAGCGCGTAAAGGATTACAAAGGGGTAGAAGACATGTAGCATTTGGATGGAGGAGCCGGAAAACAGGCCGGCGAGCAGCACCATTAGCAGCAGCGGAATACCGACGCCCCAGCGGAGATAGTTCACCTGCGGGCGGACAAAATGGTAGAAAAAGGCGACGATGAAAATAGCCATTAAAACCCCGCCGCCCATTGAAGGAATGACGGCCGCATATTCGCCGCTGTAATTTGAAACCCATTTGGCTTTGATCAGTCTTGCGGCTGCGCCCATTTTAATTTCGGGGTGATATTCGCGGGAGAGCGCATTGTCCGGATAGGCGGCGGTATCCGCGAGCATGGAATATCCGATCATCCCGAACGGATTACCGGTGACTTTGTAATTCCGCGCCAGCCACGGTGCAACCATCAGCGAAAACAGCACCAGAAAGATAACGGCAAAGCGTGTGCCTCCGCGGAAACGCCCGCTCATCAGCCACGCGAAAAGGCAGAGTCCCGGCACGATCACAATGGAAATATAGCGGGTGAGCACGGCAATCGCGGTATACAGAATAGAAAGGAAAAACGGAATGATCCATTTCGCCTTCGCCTCGTTGTCGCGCTTATTCAGCATCGAAACAATCATGGCGTGGTAGGCCGCCGTCACAAAAAAACCGGCCATTGTGATATTCAGCCCCGAAATGGAATCCTTCCAGACCAGATTGGTCAGATAATAGATCGTCATTCCAATGAGGCCGATTTCCCGGGAGAAAAGCCGCTTTCCCATCGAAAAAATCAGCCAGCCGGTCAGCATGACAAACAGGTGATTCAGCGGCAGAATAATCCACTGTTCTGCGGGCATCGCCACATTTCGCGACGCCTCATCCATCTTAAACGGATCGACCCCGATCAGATCAAAAAGCTTGAAACCGGCAGACAGCAGCGCGGGATACGCCGGCGGATGGCTCATATCCGGATGGGCGCCCAGCAGGGGATCTTCATTCGGTGTGCGCGTCTGCACTTTCCACATCGTCAACGGATTAATGTTTTTGGTCACCATTCCGTTCTGGACGCTGAAATTACGGCCCAATTGCGCCAGATCCATCGCCTCTTCGCTCTTAAAACCGCGAAACTGGGTCGCCGTGTAAAGCATGGCGATCACCAAAAGAACGAGGATATACAGCGTTACCCGGATGATTTTCAGGCCGGTGCCGGTATCAATACTGTAAACGATATCGTGAAGTGTCGATTCAAACGACCTGTTATCTGCCATTACTGCTCCAAAACTTGAAAATAAACCTACGCAAAAAGAAGCAGGAAGTATCCATGAAAACGGCCGGAACTCAAGCCCCGGCCAATGGAAAAACCTGCACCGAAAAGTACCCGGTATTTATCCCAGTTCGAGGACTTCCGGCTCCATTGCCGGCGGCGTCCAGAGTTCAATCCGATACGGCTTAATTACCACCACGCCGTAATTCGGATCATCCGCCCCGGAAAAAATCGGCGCTAATGTCGGATTCCAAAACCCCTCTTTTTCTTCGGGGGTTGCGACCAATTCGGCTTTGCCCTGTATTTGATAATAGGGTTTCATTTCCATCGGATTTGTGACGCCGCAGCAGATATGTACATCCGGATTGCGTTCAATCTGCCCGGCCTTCCGCGCCTGCATAAACGTCGCGCAGCGGATGGTTAAATCGTCATCCGCGGCAATCATCACATACCGCGTCCACGGCGCGCCCGTTTCCGAAAGGGTCGCCAGATTCGCCAGCTGAATCGGTTTCAGCCCTTTTACAATCTGCTCTCTCAGTTCACTCATTTTTGCCTCCTTCTGTTTGAAAATGCTCGAACGCCTTGTCCGTTAAAATACGCCGCGATTTGCCGGAACCCGTCAGCGCCAATTCGCCGGTATTTTCCGTAATGCCCCCTATTTCAAAAAGCTCCGAGTCGAATTTCTGCGCCCATTGCGTTTTCAGGCTTTCCGTATTTTCCGGCGCGGCGGTCAAAAGCAGCTCAAAATCCTCCCCGTCAAAAAGGGCCTGTTCGAGCGTACCGTTTTTAGGGACGAGATCGGCGGCGATTTCTGCGCCCGCCCCGCTCTGTTTCAGAATATGCCGCAGATCCGTTGCCAGCCCGTCGCTGAGATCCATCATCGAATGAACCAGCCCCGATTCCCTCAGCCAAATACCCTCCGAAACACGCGGCGTAAAATCGAGGTGCTTTCCGGAAAAACTATCGCCCAGTTTCCCCGTCACAAAAATACGGTCGCCAACCTTTGCGCCCGACCGCAGCAGCGCCGTTCCGGACGGCAAAATCCCCGTTCCGAACACATGCAGCTCCAATACCGGCCCTTTTGCCAGATCGCCGCCGATAACCGTTGCGCCGAACTGCCCGCAAAGCCGGCCTATTCCCGAATAAATACCCTCCAAAACCGAAAACTCCAAATCAGCCGGCGCAACCACATTCACCAGAATCCACTGCGGCTGCGCACCCATTGCGGCCATATCGCTCAAAACCCGGCCAACCGCTTTATTCCCGATCCGTTCCGGTTTTTCCCCCTTTAAAAAATGCACCCCTTCGACCACCGGATCGGTGGTGAAAACCTGATCGAATCCGATTGCCGGGAGTTTTACAACCGCGCAGTCATCGCCCGCCCCGACCGTTAAATCGGCGTGCATTCCGAGCATCGCCGTTAATCGCCGGATCGCTTCGTGCTCCCCCATTTTCCCAAGTGTCGTCATTCGGCAACGTTAGCGTATTCAAAACCACAGGCAATTCTATTCATGCCGCAGGGCTTCGATCGGATCCATCATGGCGGCGCGGCGGGCGGGATAGATTCCGAAGACGACGGAGACCGTGACTGACACCGAGAAAGCGACCGCAAAGGCCGGGAACGTCAGCACCGTTTTCACGTTGGTTGTGGCGGTAATAACAATCGGAATAAGCGCGCCGAAAATAAGCCCTATTACACCGCCGGAAATGGAGAGGATCAGGGTTTCCATCAAAAACTGCAGAACGATGTCTTTGCGCCGTGCGCCCAGTGCGCGGCGTATTCCGATTTCGCGGGTTCGTTCACTGACCGTCGCCAGCATGATGTTCATAATACCGATGCCGCCGACAATCAGCGAAATGGCGGCAATTGAACCCAGAACAATATTAAAAAGGCGGCGGGTTTCGCGCGCCTGCCGAATCAGTTCCAGCGGAACGACGATGCTGTAATCCTCTTTTTCGTGATTCTTTTTCAAAAGGCGCCGAACCGCATCGACCGCGCGAACGACATTATCCTGTTCATCGATGGTTAGAATCATTTCGTGCAGTTCAATCTTTTCAAAGGTTCCGCCGCCTTCCGACCATTGCGTGAAAAGATCGCCGCGTTTTTGCAGATAAGTGCGCAGCGGGATGTAGACATTCTGGTTTTCGCCTTCGAGCCAAAGTTCATTTTTCGCCCCGAGTTCCGACTGCGCGATGTCGCCGATAATTCCGACCACCGTGTAGGCATCGCGGTCGATCAGCAGCGTCTGTCCGATCGGGTCGTGCCCCGCAAAAAGGATACGGGCCAATCGCGAACCGATCACGCACACCGGGCTCCCGAACTCCGCGTCGGCCGTTGTTAAAAACCGGCCGCGAACCATCCGGTAATTCTGCACCCGCAGCAGCCACGGCGTTGTGGCGATGACATCGGTCTGTAGTTTGCGCGCCTTAAACTGAACGTCGTAGCGCAGCACCTTCATCGGCGTCATGGCAACGAGGTTCGGAATATACTGCGAAAGCTTATCCGCATCTTCATAGGTCAAACCGTACGACGCGATAAAGTTGCGCTGCCCGCCCGCCTCGGCTTCGTCCTTCGGCACCTTAACGCTTTTCAGCAGGATATTCTGACTGCCCATCCGCTGAATTTTTTCCTGAATCTCCCGGTTCGCCCCTTCGCCGACGCTGAGCATGGCGATAACCGAACAGACGCCGAAAATAATTCCGAGCATCGTCAGGCCGGCGCGCAGCTTATACTGGCTGAGGTTTTTAACCGCCAGTTTCGCCATCCGCTCTGGACGCATCGACTTCATCAAAGCATCGACACTCCGTTC
>QKFE01000049.1 GCA_003252225.1 Kiritimatiellales bacterium
GTCACAAATGACCAAACTAAAACAGTCTTGTTTCCTCAGGTTTATAAAGTCGAGAAAGGCAAGGCCATCCCTCTTGATGAAAAACCCATTAAACTAGGACTTTCCATCGCCACAACGATTACTGAACAAAAGAATGGTGTCGTTGATTTACATCTCGATTTTTATTCCAAGGAAATTAAGGGGTATGATGAGTACGATATTGGAAGTGGTGTAAAAGTTAAAATGCCATTCTTCAATACCAGAAAATTTGATACGGACGTAACGATCACCCTCGGAGAGTGGCTTACGCTCGGCGGTCTCAAGGTTAGTCCAGAAGCGGAACAATCCAAGAGCACCGTTTATTTCGTCCGTGTAATATAAATCTCCAAGAACATGGAGCCTATGCTGAAAACGACGGCTGATTAAGTTGAAGTTTGTGTGCACGGCGGGTCACTCGTAACGGGCATAAAACGAGAGCCATGAAAAACACCGGGATCATCTTACCGCTGACGCCTGCCCTCGATTCCAAGAGCGGAAAATGTAGCGGCGGCTCTCAGAGCCGCTTGTGCTTCACAGAAGCACCGCTACAGGTGTGCCGGATTTAAAGCACGGATTGCTCGGAATCCGGAAAATCCGATCCTTCACAGTTGAGTTTTCGGGAGGGCGAGGCTCTGTCCGAGCCATGGTTGCAGCAAAGCGCAACCCGCCATTTCCGGTTCCGACAATTATGTATCCGCGCGCATAAAATTCGCAAAAAAGCAATTGCCATCCTGCGCCCGGCGGGGAAGATAGGGGCTGTTTTTCCAATGAGCGGAAACGGGGATAAATTTATGACCTTACAGGATTTGATCGAATTAAAGGCGAAAGCACTGGGGCAGGCGCAGGCGGCGGCCGATGCGGCGGCCATTGAAGCGGTACGGATTGAATATCTCGGCCGTAAAGGGCTCCTCCCTAAAATCATGCAGGAGCTGAAAAATGTGCCGAACGAAGACAAACCGGCTTTCGGAAAAACCGTCAATGAGCTGAAAAACGAATTGACGGATTTGATCAAACTCAAGCAGACGGAATTCTCCAGCGGCGGCGGCGCGGCGCCCGGCTTTGACCTGACGCAGCCCGGCCAATGGCAGGGCCTCGGAACCCGCCACCCGATCACCCAGATTACCGACCGCATCACCCGCATCTTTCAAACACTCGGCTTCACCGTTGCCGACGGCCCCGATATTGAAACCGTTTGGAATAATTTCGATGCGCTCAACACACCGGCCGACCATCCCTCGCGCGATGAGCAGGATACGTTCTATCTGAAAAACGGCGATCTGATGCGCTGCCACACTTCGCCGGTGCAGGTGCGTTATATGATGGAACACAAGCCGCCGGTGCGCATCATTTCGCCCGGCCGCTGCTATCGCCGCGATACGCCCGATGCCACGCACAGCGCCAACTTCCATCAGGTGGAAGGGCTTTATGTGGATCAAAATGTTTCGCTGGCGGACTTAAAAGGAACCCTCTCCTATTTTGCGCGGGAACTGATGGGGCCGGATGTGAAGGTGCGTTTCCGCCCGCACTTTTTCCCGTTCACCGAACCCAGCGTGGAGGTCGATTTCACCTGCCATGTCTGCCACGGAAAAGGCTGCCGCGTCTGTAAAAACAGCGGGTGGATCGAAATCCTCGGCGCCGGAATGGTCGATCCGAACGTATTTAAAGCCGTCGGTTACGACCGTTCAAACGTCACCGGCTTCGCCTTCGGCATGGGCATTGAACGCATCACCATGATTCTCTACGGCATCCACGACATTCGGAACCTTTACGAAAACGATGTCCGTTTCCTTTCCCAGTTTTAAGGAGATCTCCCGATGACAAAAAAACAGCCTGTATTTAAAATACACCGTGCCGAAACACTCGGAGAAGCCGTTT
>QKFE01000037.1 GCA_003252225.1 Kiritimatiellales bacterium
TATCGGCGCACCAAAGATCGTGATTCATAATTCCGGAAAGGGAATTCGTCCAAACCGGCGAACCGTCGAACGCCATCCGAAGCACCGTGCCCTCCCAACTGCTGCCGACGATGTAACTGCTTGCACCGTCTTTCCCGGTTCGTATTTTCGTGATGGTGTAACCGGTATCGAAACTATCCATCTGACCCAACTGGTCAATTTCGATGTTCGTGTAAAACCGCCGGTCGTTTCGCCCGAAAGAGGAATCACTGGCTAAACAAATGTAAACGGTATCGCCGGCATTGAGCGCTCCGGTTTTCAGCGAGATATTTTCAGTCAGCCGTGTTTCATAACTGAACGAATCAATCAACGAGTCATTCACATACACAGCGAGTTTTGACGGCGCAGAATTACCGCCCAGCGTTTTCACCAAATAGTTTCCGCCTTCACCCGGCTGAACCGTGTACCCGATAATCAGGTAATGATCGTTTCCGTCCGTGCTGTAGCCCGCACTCGCCCCGCTGATCAGCCACCATTGATTCAGATCCGGGTTGTTATAAATCTGCAGCTCGTTGGCCGACGACAAATCCGTTCCCCGCGAATTGGTGTAATTGGCTCCGGATACCGCGTCCGTTTTACGAAACACACTTCCGCCCGGCGAAATAAGCGCAGCATACGACGCCGAATTACCCGCCGACACCCCCGTCGGATTCCACCAAAACGACCAGCGACTCAGTTTTCCGGAGTCACCGCTTCGCACGTCATCCTTTAAATCCGCCGACGCCAGTTGAACACTTTGTGCGACCGATGTGGTTAAGCTGACATTTTCAATCGTTGCCCCGATATTTCCGGAATCATCGTTCGAATCGATGAAAAAGCGGAACCCGATAAAGTCATAATCGCTCACATCCGTATATCCCGAAGCATCATCCGCGAGGCTCAGATTCAGCGTAACGGTTTTCGTCGCGCCCGGTTGGCCGGTTGCAGCATATCCCGTTGCAAAATTACCGCCGACGGTTCCGCCGCTGATCCCCGAAATGAGATCCACTTTTTCCAATGCACCGTCGGCGGTGCCCACATGAACCCCGTCATAATTCATCCCCCCGAACAATACGCCGGTTGAAGGAGTTCCGACCGCTTTCCAGCCAATCAGCTGATACGAAACGGACAGTGAATTTCCAGCGGCAGCAGCGGAAGGCGTCCAATCGAAACTGAAAACCAGCTCATTACCGGATTCGCCGGTTACGGCATTAACCTGCGCAACCCCCCAGTT
This sequence comes from Kiritimatiellales bacterium, assembly GCA_003252225.1. Lineage (GTDB taxonomy): Bacteria > Verrucomicrobiota > Kiritimatiellia > Kiritimatiellales > Pontiellaceae > Pontiella. The sequence goes on from QKFE01000037.1 coordinate 1,253, forward strand.
GTCACCGGGCGAAAGATGAACGACGCCATTACCGGTTCCGTTCCAATAGCCCTTGGCCTGCCATCCGGAATTGACCATCGGCCAGGTGAAATCATTCTCGTTGTTGTCCGTAAAGCTGTTGTTGACCAGCGCGCCCTCTGCAGCCCATACAGCACAAAACAACAACCCGGCTAATAATCGTTTCATCATCACAGCGGCAACCTTTCGTACCCAAATAATAATTCGCCGTCTTTCGTACGCCCAATCAGTTTGGCGGCAAAACAATCTTCTGTAATACCGTTGCCGATCCCATTGAATATCAACACAGCATCCCGGCCTGACTTCTCCGCATCAAGAACGCCACATCCCCGACCAAAGTCAACCTCCTCCGGAGCCCCGAATCTAAGCGAGTTCAAATCCATGTCCGTATGCGGATCAAAGCCCTCTTCCGCCAGAATCTTTACCTTAATTTCCCGGGTATCCGACGTAATGCGCTCCCTATTCAAAATGACCATGCGGCGCGGAACCGTCAGAGGGATCACCACGTTCTTGGAACTGTGATTATCATTCGCGACATCTTCATCCTTCGGGCAATCGATCACGGCAAAATTCATGTGGGTCACGCGTCCATATTGATCCTGCCGCACTTTCGG
>QKFE01000196.1 GCA_003252225.1 Kiritimatiellales bacterium
CTTTTCGCGACCAAAGCTGAAAAAAAATATCGTGCGGGTTTTCGGCGGTTTCAATCAGCGCGATTTCAGCGGGGGAAAAATAGCGGCCGGCGATGGAAGCGATATCGACCGATTGGCGGATCTGCTCGATATCCACCCCGATTTTCCGGTTCATTCCAAACGCCAATACCGCCCAATCGCCGGAGTGGGAGACGTTGAAGGAAATATCGGCGGATTCGATGGAAGGCTTGCCGTTTTCGCAGTAGGAAAAGGTCAATTCGGCGGGGGGGATTTCGGTGTAGGCGGCGAGCAGTATCCGCAATGCGCCGCGGGTTGAAATCGACGTATTCCGGTCGATCTCGCGCTTAAAACGGGCGGCTTTCCCCTGCTCTTCGGGATTTAAGACCTCGTGAAGTCGGGCGATTTCGGGGCCTATTTCGGGGATATGCACCCCCCAGATATGCACAGAATCCGCGCTCAATCGGGGTATTTTTTCTAAAGATTCTACCGTTTCCATTGGGGCGCAAGTGTAGCGCAACCCCCAATTGAGGCAACCGCGAATCCGGCGGCGGAATAAATTTATTTTTATCGATTGACCTATATCGATATTTTTTTATCTTATTGCGCCATCACCCGCCCATGAGGGCAATTGGAGCAGAAAAATGGAAAAAGTGAATGTAACCATCTGTACGGGAAATTACTGCTGCGGCACAGAGGCTGCGTGGTTTAAACAGTTTGACCGGATTCTGAGCGCAAAACTGCGTTCTAAGGTTGAAATCGCCGGCGCGGATTGCCCGGGCTACTGTCTTTTTGAGCGGAACCGCAACACCCCGCACGTCACGGTGAATGGATATCTGGTGCCGGATGCCACGCCGCAGGCCGTCATAAAAGCCATCCGCTATTTCGCCCAAAACTGCGGTAAAGGACAAAACCGGCCCGACCGGAAAGCCGCCGCATGAATCATTCTTTACGTATCGATTGACGCATATCGGCCTAAACTGGTACCGTTTCTCCAGTTTACAGGAGATTTTAGATGAGCCAGATGGAACGCAAAACCGCCGGAGTACCTACATTGAAGCGCCTGCCGCTCTACCTTCGGCTGCTGCGAAAAATGAAGGAAGAGGGCGAAGAGTATGCCTCGGGAACCGTTGTCGCCAAAGAATTGGGGCTCGATCCGATCGTCGTTCGCAAAGACCTCGCCATTACCGGGGCAGTCGGCCGCCCGCGGCTGGGTTTCCCGATGGACGAAATCATTGAAGCGATCGAAGAATTCCTCGGCTGGTCGAATACCACCGACGCTTTTCTGGTCGGCGTCGGCAATCTGGGTTCCGCCCTGCTCGGCTATAAAGGGATCGAACAGCACGGCATGCGCATTGTGGCGGCATTCGACAGCAACCCCGAAATTATCGGAACAACGGTAAACGGAAAAACCGTACTCGACGTTGCAAAAATGCCCGAACTGGCCAAACGGATGCACGTGCAAATCGGCGTTTTAACCGTCACCGCCTCCGTTGCACAGCAAGTGGCCAACGCCATGATTGAAGGCGGAATCCGCGCGATCTGGAACTTCACCCCCACCAACCTCGACGTTCCCGAACACGTGATTCTTCAGCGCGAAGAACTGGCCTCCAGTCTGGCCGTTTTATCCCACCGGCTGCTGGTTGACAACCGCTCCGCGACATAGCTCCGCACCCCGCAAAAAAGGGTGCCTCTCGACACCCTTTAAAAATCAGATTCAGCGAAATCACCCCTGATTTTTCCGCTTCCATTCGGCCAGCTGCATAACGTCTTTATCCCCGCGACCGGAAACATTCACGATGACCAGATCGCTTTCGGTAAATTGGGCGGAATTTTCGATCATCCACGCAATTGCGTGCGAACTTTCCAGTGCCGGAAGAATCCCCTCCCACTGCGACAGTTTGTCAAATCCGTTTACGGCCTGCTCATCGGTCACATACGAATATTCAGCCCGGCCGAGATCGCGCAAAAGACTGTGTTCGGGGCCGACGGCGGCATAATCAAGCCCGGCGCTGATCGAATGCGTCAGCGCAATCTGGCCATCGTCATCCTGCAGCACATAGGTTTTGGTGCCCTGCAGAATCCCGATCTTATCCTGCGCAAAGCGCGCTGCGTGCATTCCGCCCTCAATCCCGAAACCGCCGGCTTCAACGCCGATCATCCGAACGCCTTCATCTTTAATGAACGGATGGAACAGACCGATGGAATTACTGCCGCCGCCGACGCAGGCCACAATTGCCGTCGGCAACCGGCCTTCCGCTTTCAGAATCTGTTTGCGAGCCTCTGTTCCAATAACACTCTGGAAATCGCGCACCATCATCGGATACGGGTGCGAACCGAGCGCCGAGCCTAAAATATAGTGGGTTGAGCGGATATGGGTCACCCAGTCGCGCATCGCCTCGTTCACCGCCTCTTTCAGCGTCTGCTGCCCGACGGTAACCGGCACGACTTTTGCGCCGAGGCTTTCCATCCGGAACACATTCAGCGCCTGTCGCTCCATATCGACTTTGCCCATGTACACCACGCACTCCATGCCGAACATTGCGCAGACCGTGGCCGTTGCAACTCCGTGCTGTCCGGCACCGGTTTCCGCGATAATCCGCTTTTTACCCATCCGTTTCGCCAGCAGGATCTGCCCCATCGAATTGTTGATTTTGTGCGCGCCGGTGTGGCAGAGGTCTTCGCGCTTCAAATAGATTTTTGTGCCCAGTTCCGCGCTCATCCGTTCCGCAAAATAGAGCGGTGTCGGGCGGCCGACATATTCGCGCAGGTAATACTGAAGCTCCTTTTTGAACTCTGGATCCTTACGAGCTTCCTTATAAATACGCGTCAATTCGTTCAACGGTTCCATCAGCGTTTCCGGAACAAACATTCCGCCGTAATCGCCAAAATGGCCCTGACTGTCTGGCTGGGTCGGTTTCATCAAAAAATCCTCTATAAAAATCGAAGCGGGATCATGTTCTCCCGCGCAGGTCAATTCAAGGCTAATCCCCGGCCCTTCCCTGCACTTTTCCCTTGCCCCGCGAAAGTATATCATCTAATTACCACGATCGTGGCATCTGGATGATATACTTATGGAATGGAAAAACTTTCATCACCCCGACTGGACACTGCCCGTCATTCGGCGGCGGGCGCAGGAAGAATGGATGGATCTGCTGGCGGATCTGGCAGAGCCCCTATCGACCGGGGGGCGGGCACACCTCTGGAAACCGACCTATCCAAACCTCCGCGCATACCACAACTCGATGTCACGCCTGCGCAAAGCCGGACTGTTGATTCGGCAGAATGAAGACGGGAAACTTCCTTATCTGAAATTGACCCAGCAAGGCCGCGATTCCCTGCCGGAATACCACTTCCCGGAGAAACTGTGGAATACCGCATGGGATGGAATCTGGTACACGCTTGTTTTCGATGTGCCGGAAAGTGAACGTCATTACCGCGACACACTGCGCGGATTCCTCAAGCGGATGCGGATGGGTTGCCTACAGAAAAGCGTTTGGATCACGCCGCGCGACATCCGCCGGGAATATAGCGACCTCGAACGCGCCGCGAATATCCGATCGGTGTCTTACCTGCTGGAATCACGCACGGTTCTTCGCCACGAAGCGCTGGAAATGGTCGAAAATTCCTGGAATTTTAACTGGTTGCAGGAATTGCACGGACGCTATCTATCGGTATTCAACAAAAACCTCCAGATGCTACGGGAGATGGATCACGACGAAACCGCCCTGATACACCTGCTGCGCGAAGAAGCCGAGGCCTATATCCAGTGCATGCTCCCCGACCCACTCCTGCCCAACGAACTCCTTCCCGGGAATTATCAGGGAAAAAGCGTGTACGAACTGCACAAAACATTGCGCAGTGAGATTCGGCTACACCTCGAAAAGTATATCATCTGATACCTACGATCGTGGGTATCAGATGATATACTTTTCAATCGCCTCTGCCGCTGAAACCGGAGACGGATTCGGGGCGAGTGCCGATTGAAACAGAGCCTGGCCGATCAACTGCGCTGCGGTTGCACCGTTTTCCCGCAAGAGACTTATGCTTTCAGATCGCTGGCGTTTACTGAGTTTTTTCCCGTCCGAGCCGCAAATGAGCGGATGGTGGAAATAGGCCGGAATCGGCGCGCCGAGGGTCTGGAACAGCAAAATCTGGCGGGCGGTACTGAAAAGAATATCCTCGCCGCGGATGACGAGATCGACGCCGTGGCGGATATCGTCACAAACGCAGGCAAACTGATAGGTCCACTGTCCGTTGCGGTCGCGCAGGGAAAAATCGCCGCACTGGCTGGCCGGAATTTGGTGCTGTTCCCCTAGTTTTAAATCGGCAAAAACAACCTCCTCCTGCGGAATTCGGAAACGAACCGTATTGCTCGCTAAAGGCAGCCCTTTATCCGCACAGATTCCGGAATAGCAGAGCTCGCCCTCTTCCGCCTGATTTCCAAGAATCTGTTTGCGGCTGCATTCACAGCCGTAAATCAGCCCCTTTTTATGGAGGGTTTGCAGGACGGATTCGTAATACCCGGCATTATCGCTCTGCCGGAATTCGGAGGGTTTTCGCGCCGATTTCACACTTATCCCCAAATTCGGCTCAAAACCGAGCCACTCCATATTTTCGAGAATGGCGGTTTCGTATTCGGGGCGGGCGCGGGAAAGATCGTGGTCTTCGATTCGGCAGAGGATTTTTGCCCCTGTTTTGCGCGCGATTCCCCAAACGTAGAGCATATGCAGCACATGCCCCAAATGCAGATAACCGGTCAAACTGGGCGCAAAACGGGTGATCATAGCTACTGATTGCCAATTGCCGATTGACGATCTAATTCCCGAACAGACGCAATGAACGCGGCGACTTTCTCGATATCTTTTACGCCGGGTTCGATTTCCACGCCGGAACTGACATCGACACCCCACGGTTTTACCTGCCGGATTGCTTCGGCGACATTCTGAGGGTTAAGGCCGCCGGCCAGCAGGATCGGCTTACCGGCCGATTTCACCAATATTTTCGCCTTTTCCCAATCGCAGGTTATTCCGGTTCCGCCGACGGTTTTCGGGTCGTACGAATCGAGCAGATAGCGGTCAAATTCGAACCACGATTCGGAATGATACAGCTCTTCGGGCCTGAGTGCCCGCCAGACTTCGAGCCCTTTAAACAGCTCCCGGTCAAGCTCCCAATGATCCGGCGCTTTATGGATCTGCAGCACATCCAGCCGGGCATACTGGGCCGCGTGCGCCAGTTCGGTTTCATTGGGACAAACAAATACGCCGACACGCTTAATTCCGGCAGGAGTTTCCCACTGCCCGACCCTTTCCGGATCGACATAACGCTTCGATTTCGGCCATTGGACAAATCCGACGGCATCGGGCCTTAAAGCAGAAATCTGCCCGAGGTCGCCCTCCGAGCAGATTCCGCAAATTTTAACGAATGTTCCCATCGGGCTTATTCGGAAACAACCTCTTCGTCAGTCGAGTCAAGCGCCAGCTCGGCAATATCTTCGGCAATTTCAACTGCCGATTCGATCGCAAACTCTTTGGCCTCATCGCAGTTATCGAAGAAGAGCGGGTTCTGTCCTTCCGCCCACGCAATTTCAACATCTTCAATTCCGATAAATCCGAACGCGGCACGCACCTGACGGGTCAGCGCATCGCGCTCATCCTCTTCTTTATAAATCCCGCCGGAAGCCACCAGCAGCACCACGCTTTTAATTTTGTGGAGCGGTTTAACACCCTCTTCTTTGCTGATCGAGAAGGTCAGTCCGGGGCAGAGAATCTGATCCATCCAGGCTTTCATGATGGCGGGCGCGGCGAAGTTCCACATCGGCATCGTCAACACCAGCACATCGGCTTCGTTGAACATTTCGGCCTGTTTTCCGGCATAATTGAAGGCCATTTCCTCCACTTTGCTCAGTTCGTAGTTTTCATCGAAAACCGGATACCACGCGCCGCGGTAGAGTTCATAGGAATAGAACGGCGGCTTTTCGTCGTAGAGGTTAACGTTCACCAGCTCAACGTCCGGGCGCAGCTCGATCAGTTTACCGAAAAAGGCGGCAGCCAGCTGTTTTGAAACCGATTCTTCGGTCGGTTTCGGGTTTGCGCAAACATGCAATACATTCATCTCTAAAACTCCTTCTCTCTGCCCGGAACGACGGGCTTCTCGAAATTGAAGCGCCCGTTATAGCTCAAATTGATCGCGGCTTACAATGACAGAAAGCCGCCGAATTCGGCGGCTTCCGGCACGGGTCTTTAAATCGCGGTGATTTCGTCGTAAAAGCCGACATAATCATCTTTCCGGTCGCTGTCGCGCAGGGCAATCGCCGTACGCGGGTGCTCGTTCTGATGGCCGGTGATCATGTACGGGATGCTGTAACCCCAGTCGATCTTCCGGCTGAGCGGATACATTGTATCCTGCACAAACCGCAGAATCGGCCGCAGATTGAATTTCGGGTTTTTCAGGAAACCGACCAGCAGTTCGGTCGGGCAGTTTCCGGCCCCGCGGCCCATTCCCATCATCGTGGTATCGAGCAGCTTAACGCCGTTTATCGCCGCATAAATGGTGTTGGCATAGGCCAGCTGCTGGTTGTTGTGGGCGTGAATACCCAGTGTTTTTCCGGTCTTTTTATAACGCTCAATCAGGTCGCCGACCTGTTCATAATAAAGCGAACCGAAGCTGTCGACCACATACAGGTAATCGACCTCGTCCACACCGGCAATCGCTTCAAGTCCGTTATCAAGCTCATAATCCGGAACGGTGGAAACCGCCATCAGATTCAGCGCCACTTCGTAGCCCTTATCCTTGCAATCCTTGACAATTTCCAGCGCGGCCGGAATCTGGTGGATATAGGTGGCGACGCGGATCAAATCCAGCACCGACTCGTTTTTCGGCAGAATATCATCCAGATTGGTTCGGCCCGTATCCGCCATCGCGCAGAGTTTCAGATTGGAATCATTATCACCCACTTCGCGGCGGATATCCTCTTCGCTCGAAAATTTCCACGGCCCGTTTTCATTGCCCGGAAACAGCTTTTTATCCGCTTTATAGCCGACTTCCATATAATCGATGCCGCCCGCCACGCAGGCATTATAAACCCCTTTAAAGAAGCCTTCCTCAAAATGGTGTGCATTGCAGAGCCCGCCGTCGCGAACCGTGCAGTCGATAATTTTCAGGCCGGGATCAAACGTCACCCAGCCGGCACTTTTATCCTGCGTCTCAGCGCCGGTTTTGTTTGTTTTAGTCATCGTTTTCTCCTTTAAAGCGGATTCTGTTTTCGCGGCCTCCGCTT
>QKFE01000125.1 GCA_003252225.1 Kiritimatiellales bacterium
GATTTGGCGACGGAAAAGGCGCAGGCGGTGCTGGTTCTCTCGAAAACCAATGCCGATGCCCAAACCATTTTGATGGAGGTCGAAAAGAAGGCCGGGGAACGCAAAGCACGCGAAGTAAAAGTGGATGCTGAACTGGCGTTTGAAAAGCTGGGGCGCGACATTACGGATCGCGGGCAGGGATTTGATGCCCAGTTTGAAACGCTGAATAAAGAGCTGCTGATCGCGAAAGATGCGTATGAGCATGCGAACTGGGGGCAGGCATTTACGGCGTTTAAAGGGGTGATTAGCGGATGCGAAACGGTGCGGAAGCAGGATGACTTACGCAAAGACGCAAAGGAGCAACGGGTTTCGGCGGAAAACTCACGCAAAGACGCGAAGTCGCAAAGTGCGGATACGCTGGCGAAGGAGTTGTTTGAAAATGGAGGGCGAGGCTTCGTCCGAGCCGAAAAGGAATTTGAGGGCGGTAAATTTGAAGAGGCTTCGGCCGCGTGGAAATCGGCCCGACAGGAATTCGTAAACGCGGCGGTATTTGCGGAATCGGTGACGGCTTATCAGAAAGCAAAGGCCGATTTTGAAAAGGCGGTGAAGGAATCCGCTTCACAAATTACGGAGCAGCAGCTGCGGCAGTATGCTGCGGCGGAATACGGCGAAGCCGAAAAATATTCGATCCTCGGCCGCGAAACGGCGGGTGAACCCGCGCAGGGCAAAAAGCATTACGAAACCGCGCTGGCGAAATACCGGGCGGCGGTGAAAAAGACGGAGCCGTTTTTGATCCCGCAATTGCGGGTGGTTTGCGAGCCGGACGGGGCGGAAACGAAGCTGGTTTTGGGTAGGGACGGTTCGACGAACCGTCCGCTGACGACGGATGTAGCGGCGCTTTCATCGAAAGCGCCCTACCGGCTGGAACGCCAGCAGAGCTACACGCTCACCGTTTCAAAACAGGGGTATAAAACGCACACGGAAACGCTGGTTGCGGACTGGAACGGGCTGAAAGAAAAGCGGGTGAGTTTGGAAAAATGGAACGGACCGGAAGCGGGGCGGAAATGGACGGCGCAGCTTGGCGGCGGGGTCGAAATGGAATTTATGCCGATTGCGGCGGGCAGTTTCCAGATGGGTTCCAATAACGGGGATGATGATGAAAAGCCGGTGCATCAGGTGACGCTCACGAAACCGTTCTGGCTGGCGAAGACGGAGGTCACGCAAAAGCAGTACCAGCAGGTGATGGGCAAAAATCCGGCGCATTTTAAGGGCGATGAAAATCCGGTGGAACAGGTGAGCTGGAACGATGCTGTGGCGTTTTGCGAAAAACTTACCCAACTGGAGCAGAAGGCGGGCCGCCTGCCGGAAGGGTTCGAGTACACCCTGCCGACGGAGGCGCAGTGGGAATACGCCTGCCGGGCGGGAACAACCGGCGACTATGCCGGATCATTGGATGCAATGGCGTGGTATTCGGAGAACAGCGGGAGCAAGACGCATCCGGTGGGAACAAAACAGGCGAATGCGTGGGGACTGTATGACATGCACGGCAATGTGTGGGAGTGGTGCGCAGATGGGTATGACAGCGGGTTTTATGGGAAGAGCGCTGGTGCTGATCCAGTGAACGCTGGTTCGGGCTCTATCCGCGTGTCGCGCGGGGGCTGCTGGTACAACTTTGCGTCGTACTGTCGTTCGGCAAACCGCGCCGGGATCAAGCCGTCGGACACGAGCGGCAATATGGGGTTCCGCGCCGCTGTTGTCCGCAAGTAGATATCCCTTTACCCGGAACAGCAGCGGGCGGAGGTTGGCGGCAGGACGCGCCCCGAAGGGAGAGCGAGGCAGGGCCATGAGCCGGAGTGAGCCGAATACTGCCCCCTCCGCTGCGCTGCGGGGGAACTGCGAA
>QKFE01000206.1 GCA_003252225.1 Kiritimatiellales bacterium
ATGGCACCCAGCGTTTCCGGCTCATCGGTTTCGCCGTCGCCGAGGAATGCCCAGACGTGCTGGCCCTGCGGCTCGCGCAAGCCGCGGTCTTCGAGGTATTTAATAAAGCGCGCGTGATAAATCGAGGTGATCGGCCCCAGCCCCATCGATACGGTCGGGAACTGCCAGAAATCGGGCATCAGCCACGGGTGCGGATACGACGAAAGGCCGGGCGTTCCGTGCAGTTCGTGCCGGAAATGGCTCAACCGGTCTTCATCAAAACGGCCTTCGAGATACGCGCGCGCATACACTCCCGGCGAAGAATGGCCCTGAAAATAAACAAGGTCGCCCGGAAACGAGTCCGTGCGACCGCGGAAAAAATGGTTGAACCCCACTTCGTACAGCGTGGCGATCGACTGATAGCTCGAAATATGGCCGCCGATCCCGTCCTCTTCCCGGTTCGCCCGCACCACCATCGCCATCGCATTCCAGCGGATGAGCGATTTAATCCGGCGCTCCATTTCGCGGTCACCCGGATAGGCCGGCTGTTCGTCGGCGGGAATCGTGTTAATATAGGGCGTATTTGCTGAAAACGGCAGCCGAACCCCTTTGCGGTGGGCGCTTATCTGTAGGTCGTGCAGAATATCCTTCACCCGCTCCGCACCCCCTGTTTCCAGCAGTTCATCGAGCGCATCCAGCCAGTCCTGCTTTTCGAAATCAATGTTTTCCGCCTTTGAATCCATATTTTTTCCTCTGTTTGAAGGTGAAAGAAATCTAAATAGGAGTGAACCGGTACACAATAAAAAAAACGGGAAATATGCTCAGCCCAATCATGTTTTAAAAATCCCGCCAAACCGCACAACCTCGGCACTAAGGGATGGGGGCGCGGGGGAAGGGGGAAATGAAATATGAAATTTGAAACGGGAAACCCCGATGGATTCCGCAAAACCGGCGGCCTAAGGGGCTTTCAACCGGTTTCCGATTATGTTTTTATCCCGGGCAATTATTGACGGGAGATTTTGCCATGAAAACCATCGGAGCCCACGTAAGCGCGAGCGGCGGGGTCGAAAACGCGCCGCTGAATGCCGCCGCTATCGGCGCCAACGCCTTCGCCCTCTTCACCAAAAACCAGCGGCAATGGGTTTCAAAACCGCTGACCGCCGAAAATATCGCCCTGTTTAAACAGCATTGCGCCGACCACGGATTCGGGCCCCAAAGCATCCTGCCGCACGACAGCTACCTGATTAATCTCGGCCACCCCGAAGCCGATAAGCTCGAAAAATCGCGCGTCGCGTTTCTCGACGAAATGCAGCGTTGCGAACAATTAGGGCTCGATCGACTCAACTTCCACCCCGGCAGCCACTTGAACGGTTTTTCGGAATCGGAGTGCCTTTCAACCATCGCCGAATCGATCAATTTTGCGCTCGATAAAACAGCCGGTGTTTCCGCCGTCATTGAAAATACCGCCGGACAGGGCACCAACCTCGGTTTCAAATTTGAACATCTCGCCGAAATAATCGATCAGGTGGAAGACAAAAGCCGGGTCGGCGTCTGTCTCGACACCTGCCACAGCTTTGCCGCCGGATACGACCTCAGCACACCGGAATGGTGCGACGCCGTTTTTGACGAATTCGAAAATACCGTCGGATTCAACTACCTGATGGGCATGCACCTCAATGATTCAAAAAAAGGGCTCGGTTCCCGTGTCGACCGCCACGAAAGCCTCGGGAAAGGCGTGCTCGGGCTGGAGGTTTTCAAATTTATCATGAACGACGCGCGTTTTGATGATATGCCCCTGATTTTAGAGACCATCGACGAAACCATCTGGGCGGAGGAAATTAAGCTGCTCCGGAGTTATGAAAAATAAACCACGAATCGAACGAATAGTTCGAATCGATTTGTGCTGATTCGAATTATTCGCAGTAAATGTATGGATATTTTAAAAAACATCAGAGTGGTGCTGGTTGAGCCGATTTTCGGCGGCAATATCGGTTCGGTTTGCCGGGCGATAAATAATAACGGCATTACGGATTTGGCGATTGTCGCCCCGCGCCCGGAAACGGACTGGGAAGATGCGCGGAAACTGGCGTGTCAGGCGAAGGAACAGTTTGAGGCGATAAAGACGTTTGAAACACTGGCCGACGCGGTGGCCGATTGTACGGTGGTTGCGGGGACTTCGGCGCGTACCGGTTTTTACCGCGACACCGCCTATTCACCGAAGGAATTCGCCCCGATCGGACTCGAAAGCGCAAAGGATCATAAAATCGCGCTGGTTTTCGGCCGGGAGGATAAGGGTCTTTTTAACGAAGAACTGGCGCTCTGCACGCATATCATCCAAATTCCGTCCGATGCACTTTATACGTCGCTAAACCTCTCGCACGCGGTGTATGTCTGCTGCTACGAAATGTACTGCGCCGCCGGTATTTTCGTTCCGTCGGAGGAAAAGGCGGAAGAGGCCAGTTCGGATCTGCGCGAACGGATGTTTGAAGTCTGGCGCGAAATGATGGTTCAAACCGAATTTACACACAAACAGAAACTCGAACACATGATGATGGGCCTGCGCCGTATTTTCACCCGGGGGAAACTGACCGTACCCGATGTAAAAATCCTGATGGGCCTGGCCAAACAGTCCATCTGGGTCGCCGATCAGTGGAACAAGGAAAAAACCGCAAATGAACACGAATAAACGCTAATACTTATATCCCAAAAATTAGTGTCTATTCGCATTAATTCGCGGCTAAGAAAGAGAACTATGACCGATTTTCCGAAAACGAAGCACATTACGAAAAACGAAATCAATGAACTGCCGATGCAGCAGTATGACGGGCCGATCCGCCTTTTCAATACGGCCGATGAAGCGGAAGCCGCCGCGCAGAAACTGCTCGGCGAAACACTGCTCGGTTTTGATACGGAAACCCGCCCGGCCTTCCGAAAAGGCGAAAGTTACGACCCCTCCCTGCTCCAGCTGGCCACCGAAAACGAGGTCTATCTGTTTCAAATTCAGCAGTGCGGATTAACCCCCGCCCTCAAACAGGTGCTTTCCTCGCCCGAAATCATTAAAGCGGGCGTCGCGCTCGAACGGGATGTGAAAGAACTTCAGGCCATCGGCGAATTTGAACCGGCCGGCTTTATTGAACTGGCCTTCCCTGCAAAAAATGCGGGCATTAAAAACCTCGGTCTGCGCGGATTGACCGCAATTCTTTTCGGGTTCCGCATTTCCAAAAAGGAACAGGTATCCAACTGGGCACGGAAAGAGCTGACGGAATCGCAGCAGATTTATGCCGCCACTGACGCCTGGCTGGGCCGTAAAATCTACCGCGCATTCGACGAAAACAACCTGCTTTAGCCGCCCGGAAAAACAGTGATTTTGTTTCGTTCCCGGCTTGTTTCTTGCTATTCAATGAACACTGTAAGGAGCAAACAATGAGCCAAAACGACAGTCCATCGGACCAAATCTACGACCCGATTAAAGACCCCGTACTGGCCGCCGCATTGAATGCGCTGGGCCGGAGCGTCAATTTTCTGACGACATACGGCAAAGAGCATCCGGCGGTTCTCACTGCTGTCACAGAAACCGGCAATGCACTCAACAAACTTTTCATCCAAACCGATAAAGTGCTGATCGGCGCCATGCACGGCGCTCTGATAATTAATGGAAACCCGGTGCGCGCCGAAGGAAGTATGCAGGTATTCCTGAAACGACGGCTGGCTCAACTGGGGATCACCGCCCTGCGATTGGCACGAGGGATTTCCACCCGCGAAATTGAACAGCTCGGCGAACTCCTTTCCAGTAAGGAAACCGCTACATTCCAGCAGGGACTCAAAAATTCCGGGCTTCAGCATATTCAAACCGAAAACACCACCTATCAGGCCGTCCGCGAAGGCGAAGGCGTATATCACCATTCCATGGTTTCCGGCGGAGGCGGCGGGGGAACACTGGTGCTGGACGTTGACGACGAAGCCGAAAATGAAGCGGTAAGCGCATCGGCTCCGACCATTCAGGTTAACGAAATCGTCGCATTTCTGAATGGTGATTCGGAAGCAACCGGCGAAGTGAACGACGAATTAAAGGAAATGGCCGCCGACCCGGCAAAACTCGGGCAGATGATTATGGAGTCGGTGTCGATCCGGCAGAAAACATCCAACCTTGCCGACGGCGAATCGCTGAACGATATTGTGCTCGGATGCCTCCGCCGCACCTATACCGGCCTCCGGAAACAGCCGGCATTTCAGTCAGCGCAAGGCAGCGCCGATTTGCGCAAATCCCTCCTGCTCCTCGAAGAAAATCTGCTCGATCGGATGCGCGATCTGGTCGGCGAAGAAGACGAGGAACTCGACCGACAGATCGTTCAGGCCGTCCGGCAGATGGATCAGCGGCTCGGATTTGAAGTGTCCGCCAAACAATATTTCAACCACAAAAAAGCCACCGCAAACTGCGAAGAGGAAATCCGGAAATTCATTCAGGCCGAAGGCCCCGAACTGGCGCGCGAACTTTTGGCGGAAACCGGTATCCCCCCTTCCGAATGGCGCCGTATTTTAATTGAAAGCCAAACCCGCAACGCCGATCTGGACGGCAACACGATTGCAAACGGATTGAATACGCTGGCCTCGGCCTTTTCCCAGCTTGAAAGACTCATGCAATCGGATAAGTCCGATGACGGGCGGGTCAAGCATCTGATTGAGCAGGCCAACGATAACCTTTCTCACGCCATCGGCAGTACCAAAGGCAAACTGGATCATCTGTCGCAACAACTCGGCACAACGGGCGGCCACGGACTGTTTATGGATCACAACGAACTGCTGACCAGTATTGCCGAAATCGCTCAGGAACTGATGCAGCCGCTGACTGCCATCAAAGTTTCGCTCGAAATGATTACGACCGGCTTTGTGAAATATGACGCCGACGAGCAAAACCACCTGCTTGAACTCGCATCCAACAGCGCTGAGCATCTCCGCTACCTCATGTCCGAACTGATCGAAATTGTCGGATGCCCCGTGAATAAAGGCGTTGATGAACGCTTCCACACGACCAGCGAAGAAGTCATCCTGCTTCAAAGCCAGAAACTCTAAAACAACACATCTGTCGTTTTTAGGGGCTATCTAGGACTAAAAAAATCCTAATTTGTAGCACATCTGCGCCTAACAAAAACCGGTTTCAATGTGCAACGTATTGAAACCAAATACCCTGCGGATGAAACAAAAAATATGGCACAGCTGTTGCAAACAATGCAGCCAGTTATCCCTTTCAAGGATTAATTTAAAACAGGAAAAAATGAACACAATTTCTGACATCCAAATACCGGCAATCCACACCGAATGCTGTAGCGGAACACCAGAAAACCAACCGCACTGTTGCTCCGTACAACAGTAACTCCCGGTCATCCTGCACCCCCTGAACGGGGGTCGGTTAAACCCAATCACTCAATTCTGCAAACCGGCAGAACTGTATTTACACCCAAACCCCTTTCCCTATTGGAATAATCCAAAGGAGGAAAAAATGAACATGAAAAAAGCACTGAAAAAAGACAGCCTGAGTCGTGCAGCCGCCAAGGACGCACTGATTTGGGGGACATTGTATACCACCGCATTCTCCGGAGCCGCGAGCCTTCTGGCACCGGTGATGGGGGCCGGGCCGGTAGGCTTTTCTGAAGTGATTATGCCTTCACTGGCCATCTTCCCCTCAGCCGGCGCAGCGCACGGAGCGCTGATGTGGAACCTCAAAAAATACCGGGCGAGAAAATAGCCCGCCCGTAATACGATGCTTCCCGCAAAGCAACCGAACGGACTTTGCGGGAGGCACAGAATAAATGCGGGAAATTGAAACAGCGGCAACAAAGCGGGAACCGTAAGCAGCCTATTGAGAACATAAAATCGATCCATCTCTGCGACAGACAGAGACACCAGCTCCAACAGCTGCCTTACAGAAATGAACACGTTTTATGCCGAAAAGAGCTTGATGAGTCATCCGGGGAAACCGGACTGACCGGCGATGAGGATGATGACAGGAACAAGTACCGCGTGTTGTTGAAGGAGTTCAGCAAACGGGGACTTATCCAATCAGACCCCTTAAATATTCCCCGGCCTCAGCGGTGAACTCTTCAGGGGCCCAAAGGGCGAATTCTTTGTCGGTTTCGGGGTTGTACGGACCGGGCTTCACTTCAAACAGAACCGTATCGGGTTCGAGCGCAAAGAAGCTGTGCCAGACTCCGCCTTCCATATCGATTCCGGACACTTCCGAATCTGCGCGCAGTTCTTCGGTTTGAATAATTTCACCGAGCTCACTAAAAACAACGAAAGCAATCGCCCCTTTTAAAACGAGGATGCTTTCGGGGCGGTCGTCCGCATGGCGGTGCGGGCGGATATAGCTGCCGGGCTGAATGGCATTGAGCATGCGCTGCAAAAGAGATGAACCGTTTTTATGGAGCGGAAGAATGATTCGTTTGCGCGGACTGATCCGCGATCCGGCAATGGCTTCATTTATAAGCTGATCGGAAAGCGGAACCGCATTTCCTTCCGGCGCACACAGCGCCAATTTACAGTCGGGTTTTCCGGGCATCGAACACCTCTGTCTTTAAAATGAAAAACCGCCCGGAATTCGGACGGTTTAATTAAAACAGGAACCGGTTTACAGAATGGTGTAAGACAAGCCGGCGATGATTGTGACGTCGTTGTATTCGGTGCCGGTTGCCGGCATATTGTCATATTCGTCGCGCACTTCAACATACAGCGAAAGCTTATCATTCATTTTGCTCTTCACCCCGGTAACCAGCAGTCCGCTGCCGTTATCGGAATCTTTCAAATCCGCGCTGTATTCAACATTGAGGTAATATTCCGAGTTTTCCGTGAAAACAATGAAGTAGTTTGAAGCCAGGCGCCATTCGCCGTATTCTTCATCCACCGTATCGGGCGGAACGAGCTCCGTACGCTCGTAGACATAGTTGACACCGGCGGAAACATCGAATTTATGCTTTTCCTTGTTGATGAAATAGTAGCCGATATTCGGACCGAGTTTGCCCCGGAAGCGGATCTTTTTGATTTCATCGTGCAGCAACTCACCGAAAACACCGCCGAAAAAGTTTTTACTGCCGAATTTATACCGGTAATCCGACTGGCCGCGCGCCTTTCCCTCCGTCTGATCACCCTCTGTTTTGCCGTATTCCCCGTAAAGGCTGTTGATCCAGTCGCTTTCCGGCGCAAAGCGGTCGCCTTTCAGATCCATGGTAAACAGTGACTTTTCGGTATTTCCGGATTTGTAGGTTGCCCCCAGACTGATGCTGCTCTT
>QKFE01000020.1 GCA_003252225.1 Kiritimatiellales bacterium
GCACCGACCGCCAGGCCAGGGGAAGGCTGACCGTGAAAAAAACGCGGGCCGGGGACGCTCCGAGAGTGAGTGCTGTTTTTTCCAGCTTTTCCGGTACGGCGGCAAATCCGTCGCGCGCGCCGTTAATCAGAAACGGAAGACTCACAAACGCCATTGCCATCATGATCCCGGCGTGGCCGCCCACAAAAGAGATGCCCGCTTTTTCGGCCAGAGAGCCCATTGCGGTGTCGCGGGCAAAAAGGCCTAACAGCGCGATACCGGCGGCGGAGTGGGGGATTACAACCGGCAGGTCGATGATGCCTGTAACCAGCCGTTTGCCGGGAAAGTTTTTGCGGGCCAGCAGATAGGCGAACGGAATGGAGGGAATTGCAAAAAGCAGCGTGCCGCAGATGGAAACGGCCATCGTCATGATTATGCTGCTGCGTACTTCCGGGTCGTTTGCTGTTTCGAGCAGTTCCGCGCCGCTGCATTTAAGGAACATGCCGGCCAGCGGCGCAACGATAAACAGGAGGACAAGTCCGCCTGCCGCTGTGGCCGCCAGGTTAAATGCAGATGGCGTGGTTTTTTTCATGCGCTATTTTTGATTCGTTGCGTATTTTTTCAGTTCGGCAGGAATCCGTTCGAATGAGTCCGAAGGAGAGGGACCCACTGTCGGCTGGCCGCTGCGCTCCATAATGGCGGTGCCTTCCGGGCCGAGTATAAAATCAACAAAGGCCATTGCCGCTTTCGGGTTGCCGGCATTTTTCGGAATGGTGATGCCGTACACCATCGGGGCGCCCGTTTTGGTTACCGTCTCGCCCGGTTTGTTACCGCTGATTTCAACGGAGGCCTGAGCATAGGCTCCGGTCAGCTCGTCTTTTTTCAGGTTAATTTCATCCGGCAGCAGAAGGTATTCAAGCCCGTGCTGTTGTGCGACGGAGCGGTAGAGAAAAATATAATCGATCGAATGGCTTTCCAGCAGGCCCAGCAGATCCGTTTCTTTCGGGCGGATATAATTGAGGTCTTTTTTCAGCAGGGTTTCCGGAATGGCCGGATTTTGGTAGTAGTTTCCGGCCAGCTTCATCGTCAAAACCGCCCGGTATCCGCACGGATCGGCATTGGGATCGGAACGGCCGAAGATCACGGTTTTATCCGCCAGAATTTCCGGCCAGTTGTCCCGGTTGATTTCATCTGCGCGGCGGGAGGCTTTGTGGTAGACAAGGGTCATTTCATTGGCGGCAAATTTAATATTCCAATCGGCGTGTTCCGGTATCAGCAGCTGGTCAATAACTGTGTAGTCGGCGGACGCCATGACATCGCACGGGCGGTTCAGATCGGAAATTTTACGCGCGCAGGTGCGGCTGCCCGCCGCCTCGAGCAGGATTTCAACATCGGGGTGTTTTTTATTGAACGCAGTGACCATTTCTTTGAATGGAACACTCAAGCTTCCTGCATGAAAAACGGTCAGTTTCCCGGACAATTCGTCTGCATTTGCTGTCAGCGCCAACAGCATGCTGATCATAAACAGCTTAATTGTTTTCATCGTCAATTCCTGTTTTAAGTGAAAGAAAGGTCTCTTCCGCGCAGCGTTCGATCCGCGCTGAAAATTCTTCGTACAGATTCAGCAGCCGGATTCCCTCGGCGGTGAGTTCCGTTTTTCCGCCGCCGCTTCCGCCGCGGCTTTTGACAATCAGCTGGCAGCCGATACTTTCTTCCGCTTTTTTGAGGTCGTCCCACGCTTTGCGGTAACTGATGCCCAGTTTTTCCGCGGCGGCAGTCAGCGAGCCGAGTTCCTTTACGGCCAGCAAAAGGCGATAGCGTCCGCCGCCGATCACATTCTGCCCATCGGGGGTCGAAAACCAGATTCGGATGTTCGGCTTCAATTCCATAATCAGTTAAAACACCCCAGCTGGCATTTGCTGATCCGGATGTTTTCTGTTTGGCAGACGGCGGCGATGGCCGAGATTTTTACGTCCAGTTTTTCGGCCAGAGCAAAGGCATCCGCACAGCGCAGTTTAACCTTTCCGTCCGCTTCGAAGGTTTTTTCCAAAATTGCTTTTTTCAGCTCGCTCATTGGTTTCCCCGGTGTTTCGATATGCTTGAAATTGCATATCGGTGTCGAAAAAAAGCAGCAGCCTCGGCTGCCGGCACCCATTCTGTTTTCGACAAAGTCCGGCATCTTTAGCAGAAAACCGGGGGAATATCCCAGCCATTTGACGGAAATTCAGCCGCATTATCCTTAAGGATCACAGGGCGGAGGTTGACCGCAACGGCATAAGAGGTTGACCTGTTCGGGCTTTTATTTCCGACCGGGAATGCGATGCCTTCCGGTACGGTTTGGTTGAATTGAAATGCGGGGATGACGGTGATGATTGAAAAGAAATATGCGGTTCGGATTGGGCTGTGTTCTGTGTTGGCTTTGTTTTCTGCGGGCGCGTGTTCGGCCGGAAAAATAGGGGGGAATGCAGTTGTGCCGGTTCGGCCGGTTTATTCGTTCGACGGGCCGGAAATACCGACCGATACGCAGCTGGAGAATGTGCAGGCTGAACTGTTTTCGGGGCGGGGAGTAACCGACGGGCCGACGGCGCTGAAGGTGGTTTATCCGCCGGACACGCTCTATAAAAAAGTGGCGTTCGAACCGGAGGCGGCCTGGGATCTTTCCGATATGGGCGCATGCTGCATTGCGCTGGATATTACGAATCTTTCGGATGAATCGGCGCAGCTTTTTATGGTTCTGAAAAGCGGAACGCAGAGCGTGACGGGGCATATCAATATCGGTGCGGGAAAATCGGGCACCTTTTATTATGATCTGGCGGGGCCGAATCAGGCGATGAATCCCGGCATGACGGGATGGCCGCCGCGGCCGACAGGTGAAATCGGGGGGAAAACGGCGGCGGTTCCGTTTCAGTATGCCTGGGGCGACCGCGTGTTGGATCTGTCCGCCCTGAATTATATCGGCCTTTATATGAAGGGGAATCTGACGGAACGCACGCTGGTGTTTGACCGCATCCGTATTGGCGGCAATCCGGCGGGGAACGCCGCCGAGCTGAAAAATCTGGTGGATGCTTTCGGGCAGTATGGCGGGGCGGACTGGAAGGGGAAGGCGCATTCGGAAAAGGAGTTGCAGCAGCAGGCAAAACGTGAAGCGAAAGCGCTTTCAAAAAAGCCGCGTTTTGATGACCGCTCAACATTCGGCGGCTGGAAAACCGGGCCGAAACTGGAAGCAACCGGGTATTTTCGGGCGGAAAAATATGAGGGTAAATGGTCGCTGGTCGATCCGGAAGGCTACCTCTTTTTCGCGACCGGAATTGCAAACTGCCGACTCTCCAATACGTTTACCGTCACGGGGGAGGATTATAAAAATGCCGACGAAAAACAGGGGCTGTTTACCGCCTCGGAATTGCGCCGTAATCTGTTTTCATGGCTGCCGGAAGAGGACGATCCACTGGCCGCGCATTACGGATATATCAATTCAATCCACACCGGCCCGCTCAAACAGGGGCAGACGTTCAGTTTTTTTGCCGCCAATCTGCAGCGGAAATATGGCGATGATTATTTTGCCCGTTGGCGCGAAGTGACGCTGGCGCGGATGCAGAACTGGGGGTTCACCTGTTTCGGCAACTGGACCGATCCGCAGTTCTACGGAAACGGGCGCGTGGCCTATTTCGCCAATGCCTGGATCACCGGAAACCATAAACGGGTTTCGACCGGGAATGATTACTGGGGGCCGATTCACGATCCGTTCGACCCGGAGTTTGTGCAGAGCGCGCGCCATGCGGCGGAAAAGGTGAATGAAGAGGTGCAGGGCGATCCGTGGTGTATCGGGGTGTTTATCGATAATGAGCTCAGCTGGGGCAATGACGGCGGCGATGCGAACCGGTTCGGGCTGGTGATCAATACGCTGGCGCAGGCGGCCGAAACCTGCCCGGCGAAAGCCGCTTTCACGGCGCTGTTGAAAACAAAATACGGCGCGGTTCAGAAACTCAACGAAGCGTGGGGCGTTTCGCTGGAATCGTGGGAGGCATTTTCCGCCGAATTTAAACATGAGGGTGAATTGAGCGGCGAACGGCGGGCGGATTTCAGCCTGCTTTCGGAGGCGCTGGCGGCCGAATATTTCAGCGTGGTGAACCGCGAGCTGAAGGCGCTTATGCCGCATCACCTCTATTGCGGATCGCGTTTCGCCGATTGGGGAATGACGCCCGAAGCGGTGCGCGCCGCCGCGAAACACACCGACGTAATCGGGTGTAATTTGTATACGGAAGGATTGCCGGGCCATTTCGGCGAATGGATCAATGAAATCGACCGACCGTTTGTGCTGGGCGAGTTCCATTTCGGCGCAACAGATCGGGGGATGTTTCACGGGGGAATCTGTACCGCCGCAAACCAGAAAGACCGCGGGGTGAAATACAGCGCCTATATGCAGTCGGTGATCGAAAACCCGCATTTTGTCGGCGCGCACTGGTTCCAGTATATCGACTCTCCGACCGCCGGGCGCGCGGTTGACGGTGAAAATTATAACAGCGGGTTTATCAGCGTGACCGACCACCCCTATGAGGAACTGATTGACGCTGTCCGCCGGGTGAACCGCAACCTTTATCCGGCGCGGTTCGGAAAAGGGGCGGGGAAATAGCGGGATAAAAAACAATTCCGGGTTGATCCGTTTTTTTGTTTCACCAACATTACAGCTGATATCACATGTTCGTTGATAAAGAGAAAAAATGATGATGATGAAAAAAAAGTGGATGGTATCGGCTTTGATCAGTGTTGCCGCAGGTTTGTCGGCAGCGCCGGAATTCAAGGACAGTCCGAATGTAAAACTGGATTCCGGGATTACAAAAGAGCGCGAAGCGCAGATTCAGAGACAGGTTGATGAAATCATGTCAACCATGACGCCGGAGCAGAAAATCGCCCAGCTGATGGGCGAAGCGGATCAGCCGAAACTTGCGCGGGGCGAGGCGATTTCAGGAATCAATGTGAAGGGGGCGACCACGCTGCCGCAGCAGATCGGTATTTCCTGTTCGTGGAATCCGGAGCTTTTGCGGATCAACACCTCGTATACGTCCCAACTGATGCGCGATCTGGGAATGCGGCTGGCGCTTTCGCCGATGCTGGATGTGAGCCGGGATGCGAAATGGGGCCGGATGGAGGAGAGCTTCGGCGAGTCCGCCTATTTAACGGCGCGGATGGGGCTGGCCTTTGTGAAGGGAATGCAGACCGATGATCTGTCGAAAGGCGTGGCGGCCACCACGAAACACTTTGCGGGATACGGCGGGCGGAACAACGATCTGCGTCAGTTTATGGAAGAGATCCTGATGCCGCACGAAGTGGCGGTTCGGCTGGGTAATTCGCAGAGCCTGATGCCGGGATATCATGCCTATGAAGGGAAACCCGCACATGCCAGTGAATTCCTGCTGCAGGAAATCCTGCGCGGAAAGTGGGGGTTTGACGGTGTCGTTGTTTCCGACTATTTCGCCGTAAAGCAGATCCACGCGTCCCATAAGTACGAAGCGGATAAACTGCATGCCGGTGTGCGCGCGCTGAAAACAGGCGTTGATCTGGAACTGCCGGCCGGGGATGCGTATACGCTCTTTCCGCAGGCGCTGGAAGAGGGGTTGATTTCGATGGATGACATTGACCGTTCTGTGAAGCGTATGCTGACGCTGAAAGGGCGGCTGGGGCTGCTGGATCAGCCGGCGGAGAAGAAAAAAGATATCGTGATGGATCCCCCGGAATACCGCAGCCGGGCCTATGTCTCCGCCTGTCAGTCGCTGGTGCTGCTGAAAAACAACGGGATTCTTCCGCTGAAAAAAGCGGTGAAGAAAATCGCGCTGGTCGGCCCGAACGCCGACGCAGTGGAGTCGCTGCTGGGCGATTATACCGAACAGACGCTCTCGCTCTATTGGGGCAAAAAACCGCTGAGCGGAACCGACCCCAAGCTGTACACGCTGCTTGAAGGGTTAACAAACAAGGTCGATGCGTCCGTCACGGTTCTTTACGAACGCGGCTGCGAGTGGACCGCCTCCTATAAAGAAGCGGTCGAAAAAGTCGGTGATATCGGCGACGAACGCGAAAAAAATGTGGTTGAGATTTCATCGAAGGATTTCGGGTTGTCGAACCCCGAACGGGCGATTGAGAAAGCAAAACAGAGCGATGTCATCATCGCGGCAATGGGCGAAAACCGTTATCTGTGCGGCGAAGGGCGCAACCGGCAGGATATCCGGCTGGCCGGCGAACAGGAGGACTTTGTCCGGAAACTGATCGCAACCGGCAAACCGGTTGTGCTGATTGTTTTCGGCGGGCGCCCGCACGTACTGACCGAAATTAATGACCAGTGCGCCGCGATTGTGCAGGCCTGGTATCCGGGCGAAGAGGGCGGGAATGCCGTGGCCGATCTGCTGCTCGGCAACATCAACCCTTCCGGAAAAATGACCGTGACTGTTCCGCGCACGAACAAC
This sequence comes from Kiritimatiellales bacterium, assembly GCA_003252225.1. Lineage (GTDB taxonomy): Bacteria > Verrucomicrobiota > Kiritimatiellia > Kiritimatiellales > Pontiellaceae > Pontiella. The sequence goes on from QKFE01000020.1 coordinate 6,435, forward strand.
CAGTGCCCGGTCTGGCACAGCGGCGGGTACGATCCCGCGAATATGCCGCTCTACCCCTTCGGCCACGGACTTTCCTACACCACCTATCAATACAGCAATTTCAAAGCGCCGGCTCAGGCCCAAACCACCGATGAGTGGATCGAGGTTTCGTTCGATCTCGCCAATACCGGCGCGATGGACGGCGCGGAAGTCGCCCAGCTGTACGTTTCCGAAGAAGGCCTCTCCATGCCGCGCCCGCCGGTCAAACTACAGGGATTCAAACGGCTCGAACTGAAAAAAGGCGAAAAGAAAAACCTGACCTTTTATGTCTCGCCCCAGCAGTTTGCTTTTTACAACAAAGACATGGATCTTGTCATCGAACCGGGGCGTTACACCTTCAAAGCCGGGGCTTCTTCAACCGACATCAAATTTGAAAAAACCGTCACGCTCACCGGCCCGGTGCAGACGCTGAAAGAGAAGGATGTTTTCTTCAGCGAAACCGTCGTGAAATAAATACCGGGCGAAACGCTGCCTGGACGGGGGTGGGGCGCGGGGAGGGGGGCGAAAGGCCCGCAGTTCCCCGCTTCCGCGCCCTCTCCGGTGTTCCCTCATTCGCGTTTGAAGGTTCACTAGCAGCCTGTCGGTGTTAGAATTTCCGGCCGGCACATTGTCTTGAAAGTATACGCAAGTGTGACCTTAAAATTACGCACCGCAAAAGAAAACACCGTTTTATTCCGCCGAATTTGCGCCGAAAACGTCCGGGCGCGCAGTTTTGCCGCCGGGGCGGGGCGGCCCGGGGCGTACTTCTGCGAGAGGCTGAACATTTTCTTGAGGTTGTAGCTG
>QKFE01000078.1 GCA_003252225.1 Kiritimatiellales bacterium
AAGGCGGGAAATTCATTAAGAGGTGGAAGAATGAAACGGTTGAAGATGACTTCGGTCAGTATCCGGTGTCCGTGGATCATTATGGCATCCGCGCTGATTTTGACTTTGTTTTTCGGGGCGCAGTTTCCGAAGGTTTCGTTTGATAACGATCCGGAAAATATGCTCGCGAAGGATGAGCATATCCGGGTTTTCCATAACGAGGTAAAGTCGCGGTATAACCTCTATGATTTCGTGATTGTCGGCATTGTGAACGAGCAGCACGAAGACGGAATTTTCAACGTTGAAACACTGGGTAAAATCGACCGGCTGACGAAAGAGCTGATTTCGCTCCATAAAAATACGGAAGGCAAACCGGAGGTGATTCGCGGCGGGCAGCCGTATGCCCCGAAGCTGGAATCCGACAGCGCGTGGGAGCGCGGATTAGCCAAAGTTTTCGGCAACGATGTTAACCGCCTCTTTGACGAAGAGGGAAACTCCGCCATCATTGCTCCGGAAATTATCAGCCCGAGTGTTGTCGATAATATCAAGCAGGCGGACCGCGGTCAGCTGGCCATTGAATATTTGATGGAAAAGGTTCCAACCAGCCGCGAAGAAGCACTGGCCATCAAAACCGATGCAATGAATAACCCGCTTTATAAAGGCACGCTGGTTTCGGAAGACGGAAAGGCGATTGCGCTTTATATCCCGATCATCGCCAAAACCTACTCCTATAATGTCGCCAACCTGATTGAAAACCTGACGTCCGACTGGGACGATAGCGACAAAATCTACATCACCGGCCAGCCGGTTGCGCAGGATACGTTCGGCGTGGAAATGCTGGTACAGATGGCCACCTCCGCCCCGCTGGCCGGACTCGCCATCTTCCTGCTGCTGCTTTTCTTTTTCCGCCGCTTTTCGCTCATTATTGCCCCGATGCTCGTCGCGATTGTCAGCGTCGTTGCAACAATGGGCCTGCTGATCGGACTCGGTTTCGATGTGCATATTATGAGCTCGATGATCGCGATCTTTCTGATGCCGATTTCGGTCGCCGATTCCGTGCATATTCTCAGCGAGTTTTTCGACACCTATCCGAAATTCCGCGACAAAGCCAAAACGATCAAGCACGTCGTCGGGCACCTTTTCATGCCGATGCTTTACACCTCGCTCACAACGATCGCCGGCTTTGCCTCGCTCGGCACCACGCCGATTCCGCCGGTGAAAGTATTCGGTCTGCACGTCGCTTTCGGCGTCGCGCTGGCGTGGGTACTGACGATGACGTTTGTCCCGGCCTATATCATGATTTTCGTCCGCACCAAAACGCTCGATAAACTGAAACCGGCCGAAGTCGAAGACCACCACGGTCTGCTCGGTCGCTCACTCGGCGCGCTCGGTAATGTTTCCTATAAACGCTGGAAACTGATCCTCTTCGCAACGGTCGCTGTTCTGATTGTTTCCGTGATCGGTATTTCAAAAATCAAAGTGAACGACAACCCGGTGAAATGGTTCACGCAAAACCACCGTATCCGCGTGGCCGACCGCGTACTGAACGATCACTTCGGCGGAACCTACACCGCTTATTTAACGCTGAAGGAAAAAACCTCCAGCCTGCCCACCTGCCCCGAACGTATTTTCAGACTTAAGGAAGCCGCCCGGGAACGGTTCGGTGAAAAACAACCCGAAGCCGCCGCCATCTTCACCGCCCTCCTCGACGAAGCGGACTATAAAGACGAAGCCCGCTGCATGGTCGATCTCGTAAACGAAGCCGAAATGCTCGACGAACAAACCTTCGGCGCGTGGAACGATCTTTACGATGAAATCAGCGGCCTTGAACCCGAAGGGCTGACAAAAGAAAAGCTGGCTGAGGCCATTCAAAACACCGGCAATGAAAGTTCAA
>QKFE01000333.1 GCA_003252225.1 Kiritimatiellales bacterium
AAAAAAACTGGGCGATGTTAAAATCGCGATGCTCGGCGCCGGGGCTTCAAACACCACCATCGCCAGCCTCATTTTGCAGGCGGGCGGCGATCCGAAAAAGATGGTCATCTGCGATTCCAAAGGCGGGCTGCACACCGACCGCGCGGATATTGAGGCCGACAAAGCGTTCTATAAAAAGTGGGATCTCTGCCAAATCACCAACCCCGATAAAATCAACTCCATCGAAGAGGCGATGAAAGGGGCCGATGTTTTAATCGCCCTTTCCCGCCCCGGCCCGGACGTCATCAAACCCGAGTGGGTTTCCTCCATGGCCGAAAAAGCGATATGCTTTGTCTGCGCCAATCCCGTCCCCGAAATCTACCCGCACACCGCGAAAGCCGCCGGTGCTTACATCGTCGCCACCGGACGCGGCGACTTCCCGAATCAGGTCAATAACTCCCTCTGTTTTCCCGGCCTGCTAAAAGGCGCCCTTTTGGTGAAGGCCAAAAAAATCACCGATAAAATGGCCATCGCCGCCGCCTACGCCATCGCCGAAACCGCCGAGAAAAAAGGGCTGCGTCCCGACTATATCTGCCCGCTGATGGACGAAACCGAAACCTTCCCCGCCGTCGCCGTCGCCACCGCCATGCAGGCGATCGAGGACGGCGTTGCCCGCGTTGAAATGACCGCCGACGAGGTCTACGCCAAAGCCAAGGCCGACATCGACGAAGCCCGCAATCTCACCCACCACCTTATCGACGAAGAGTTTATCAAAAAACCCTCAACCGAAATGCTCGAAGCGTGTTTGGAAAGGGTGCTCTCTCAAGTCAGTTAAAAAACGACCCAAAGGACTCCAATGACAAAAACTGACAAGAATAAGTTTCCCGTCCTTCGAGTCCTTTAGTTTGTTTTGAAAGGAGAATGGAATGAAGCAGATTTGGACATGTTCAGCGTTGGTGTTGCTGGGTGCAGCATCGTGTTTCGCGGGCGAAAAAGGGCCGATGTTTGTGGAGGGCGGTGATCCGCGTCCGGAGGGAAAAAAATGGGTGGCGGTTGAACAACTGTCGGACGAATTTTCGGGGGAAAAAATTGACCTGAAAAAGTGGCAGGTTGAGCCGGTGGGCAACAGCTTTACGTGGATTGGCCGTCCGCCGGGGTTGTTTAAGGCGGAAAATATTTCGGTGAAAGAGGGCAATCTGTGTGTAAAAGTCGATGTACTGGATGAGCCGTTTTTCGGCGAGGAGGGCAAGTACACCTATTCGGGGGGAATTGTCCGTTCTTTGGCGGCGGGGCAGCCGGGGTGGTATTATGAATGCCGGATGAAGGCGAATGCGACGGAGATGTCGTCGACGTTTTGGCTGCTGACGATCGGCGGGCCGGATGAGGCACAGGAGCTGGATATTCAGGAGTGCGTCGGGAAAACGTCGGAACTGACACAGAATTGGGGCCGCGGCTTTACGAATATGCTGCATTCGAGTGCGATTCATTGGCGCTATTTCAGCGAGCCGAAGGAAACCAAGGTGAATGGCTGGAAGTCGCTGGAGGAGAAAAACAGCAGCCGCTATTTTGTTTACGGATGCTGGTGGAAATCGCCGGAAGAGCTGCGTTTTTATCTCGATGGGAACTATATGTATTCCATCACGCCTCCGTCGAAATGGGACTGGCCTGCCTATCTGCATATGGCGATTGAAACGTATGACTGGAATCCGGTGCCGGAAGACGGCGGCATGGTGGCTTCGGGCACGGAAGAGGAACGCACCACAAAATATGACTGGGTCCGCACCTGGAAGCTGGGTGAGGAATAGGGCCGGATATGAAACCCAAAAGCGCATTGGTGACGGGCGGATCGAACGGGATCGGCCGGGCAATTTCGGCGGCGCTGCTGAACGCCGGGTGGCAGGTGGCGGTGCTCGATCTGGCCGAGCCGGAATCTTCGGCGGAGGTGCTGTTTATCCGGGGCGATGCCGGGAATGAAGCGGATATGAAAACGGCGGTTGAGCGGTCGGTTGCGCAGTTCGGCGGGCTGGACGGACTGGTGAATAATGTCGGGATCGGCATCAATAAACCGGTTGAAGCGCTGACGCTGGCTGAATGGAACCGGGTGCTGTCCGTAAATCTGACGAGTGTTTTTCTGGGGACGAAATATGCCGCGCCGCATCTGCGGAAAAACAGCGGGGCGATGGTCAATATTTCCTCCACCCGCGCGTTTCAATCGGAGGCGGATACGGAGGCGTATTCGGCTTCGAAGGGCGGCGTTGTGGCGCTCACGCATGCGCTGGCGGTGAGTCTCGGGCCGGATATTCGCGTCAACTGTATCAGCCCGGGCTGGATTGAAACCGATCCGTCGGCCGCGCATTCTGATACCGACCGCAGACAGCATCCGTGCGGGCGGGTCGGCGTACCGGACGATATTGCTGAAATGGCGGCCTATCTGCTGTCCGAAAACGCCGGGTTTATTACCGGGCAGAATTTCACGATCGACGGCGGCATGACCAAAAAGATGATTTATGCCGAATAACCAGGCCGTATTTCCGGCCTCTGCGTGAAAATCAGGGTTCGTTCTCGGCAGCCGCCGCCTTTTCTGATTAAACTTTCCGGTGCTTAAAACGGGGGTTATTCATGAAGAGGATTCATATTGCGATTTCGACGGATCGGCTTGAGGAGGCGATCCGGGACTATTCTCAGCGGCTGGGCGCCGAACCCTGCCTGATTATCGAAACGGAGTTTGCACTCTGGCGGACGGATGCGGTGAATTTTACCATCCGCAAAGATGCCAAAAGCAGTCCCGGCGAACTCCGCCATTTCGGCTGGGAGGATTCGGCGGCGGACGGGTTTTCGCAAAGCACCGATATTAACGGGATTGTCTGGGAACGCTTTCGCGCTGAAGATCAGGCTGATGAGATCAATCACTTCTGGCCGAAATCCAATTATCAAATCGACGGTCCGCCGTAAACATCCGGTCGACTTTAGCGGTGATTTCGGGGTTTTCGATGAGCGGCGGGGCGTGGTGCGGTTTCAGCCGGGCGTCGATGATCAGCGGGCCGGTGCAGCCCCAGTGTTTAAATTGAACGGTTGCGCCGATGCCGTGGATATCGTGCGACGGATTGGAACGGGTGAACGTGACCCATAAAAAGCTGCTGAAATCGGCGGCGCAAAATACGGGGTCGTCGCACAGAATAATAAGGGGGAAATCGGCGGCGGAAATCTGACTTTCGAGTTTTTTCGCCAACGCTTCAATTTCGGCGGGTGCTTCGCTGTAATTTGTAAATTTACCCGCCGAAATGGCGAGAATGCCCGGCGCAATCACGGCGGCTTTCCCCTCTATTTCCAGTTGGGGCATTTTTGCCGACAGTTGACGAATGGGTTCCCCGCTACAGGCAAAAACCGCTTTTGAACCGTGATTGAGCGATGTGCCGGAATAGTCGAGCGTGTCGATGCTGGTTTCGGTCTGGAAATGCAGATCGCGCTCCCATTTAATGCGTTCGAGCAGATGTGTAAAAAAGGCGGGAATATCGTGAAGGTCGAGATTCGGATTGTCGGCTTCGTTGGCGATGAAGAGGTATTTTGCCAGCGAAAGCTGCCCTTTGCCCAAAACCGCGTTGGCCATCGTCAGCATTTCGGAGGGGCGGATGGTTTTCATGAACGGCGTGTAGCGTTCCTGCCCGATGGCCAGCAATAGGGGGTGAACGCCGGCGGCATCGACGGCATGCACGGCTTTGAGCCCGGGAATTTCGGTTGGAATTACAGCCCCGGTCATATCGTGAATCACTTCGCCGAACGTTGTGTCTTCCTGCGGCGGGCGGCCGACGACGGTAAAGGGCCAGATCGCGTCTTTGCGGTGAAAGACCTCTTCGACTTCCAGACAGGGGAAAAGGTGGTCGAGCGAATAGTAGCCCAAATGGTCGCCGAACGGCCCTTCGCGTTTCAGCTCCTTTTTGATGGTTCCGACGATGCAGAAATCGGCCTCGGCGGAAACCGTCCAGTGTTTATAGCGGGAATAGCGGAAACGGCGGCCGGCGAGCAGTCCGGCAAAGGCGATTTCGGGCATTCCTTCGGGCAGCGGCATTACGGCGGAAAAACTCATCGCGGGCGATCCGCCGATAAATACGGCGACGCGGAACGGCTGGTTGCGGTCATTGTGCAGTTTTTGATGCACCCCGATTCCGCGATGAAGCTGGTAGTGCAGGCCGACCTCTTTATCGGGTTCAAATTCGTTGCCGGAAAGCTGGATGCGGTACATCCCGAGATTGCTTTTGAGCGGATTTCCCAAATGGGCGGGATGTTCGGAATAGACCTGCGGCAGGGTGATAAACGGGCCGCCGTCATCCGGCCAGCTGACAATCGGCGGCAGATCGCTGATTTTACACCGGCATTCAAAAACGGGCGCTTTTGAAATAGGCACTTTTTTCGGCAGCGCGTGAAGTGCCGCAATCCCGGCTTTCAGTGCTTTCCCCGGCTTTTTCAGCAGCTTGACCGGATCGCCTTTTGCGGCGACGAGCGCGGCAACCTGGTCGTAAGTGTCTTCAAAAATCAGCCGCGCGCGTTCGGGTGTTCCGAACAGGTTGGAAACACAGGGGAATTTGCACCCTTTGACGTTTTCAAAAAAAAGGGCCGATCCTTTGGCGGCATATACGCGCCGCTGGATTTCGGCCATTTCGAGATGCGGGTCAACTTCGGCGGTAATCCGCAGCAGCTGCCCGTGCTTTTCGAGCGCTTCAACGCATTCTTTTGTGCTTCGGTATCCCATCCCGACAGCATCGGCAACGGACACGGACCGGTTCAAGTGAATTGTACTGGAGTTTTACAAACCAGTTTCGGATCTGTTCCAAAAAATAGACCATTTTACTGTCTCCTCTTTATGCCACCTTCGATCGCGGAATACCGAGCCAGTTTTCGGCTTCATCCAGCGTATTGAAAACCTGCAGTTCAAACGGAACGCGGTCTTTGGACTCAATCACCCACAGTTTCATAATCGAAGCGGTTAGGCCGCGATCGACCACAATCGCGGTCTTTTTGCGGGTCATCGGTTTCGTGCAGCGGGTGCGGAAATCCTGCACCATCGATTCGAGATCGCCCAGACAGAGCTGTGCGCGGCGGTCGCCGACAAGCCAGATATCGTTTGTTCGGGGGTATTCTTCCAGTGAAGTTTCGTGATAAATGATTGCCTTCAACATGGCGTAGTCGAAATCGATTTGGAAATCGACAAGCAGATAATCACCGATATTTTTTATGCCGTACATTTCAGCCTCGCAATTTCTCTTCCTTCTATCTCACATGACGTTGACCGGGCGCAAAATGGGACAAGGCTCTACCCCGACTATACTCCCCGTCGCGAAAACTTGACTCCGTCCCGCTGTTTTAAGTACAAACAAACCCATGAAATCCGATCATGTTTCTGGGTCAATCTGCGAAAATCCGGATATCGTCCTGATTGGCGGCGGTGTTATGAGCGCGACATTAGGCGTTATGCTCAAAGAGCTTATGCCGGAATCCACCCTTCAGATTATCGAAGCGCTCGACGCTGTTGCCCGCGAAAGCTCGCATGCGTGGAATAATGCCGGAACCGGTCATGCCGCGCTCTGCGAACTAAATTATACCGCCGAAAAAAGCGACGGATCGGTCGATATTTCCAAAGCCCTGCGGATCAACCAGCAGTTTGAAACCTCAAAGCACTTCTGGGGCTATTTGACCGAAAAGGGCGTATTTCCCGATCCCTCCGCCTTTATCCGCCCGATCCCCCACATGAGCTTTGTCCGCGGCGAATCCAACCGGAATTTCCTTAAAAACCGATACGAAGCAATGGTGAAAAGCCCCCTTTTTGAAACGATGGAATTTTCGGACGATCACGCCCAAATTGAAAAATGGGCCCCTTTGCTGAATCAGGGCCGAGCGGCGAATGAGCCGATTGCCGCGACCCGCGTTTCCGGCGGAGCCGACGTCAATTACGGCGCGTTAACCCGGCGGCTGATCGATCATTTGACCGCGCTGGACGGCGTTCATTTGGCGCTCAATACCCGGGTGAAATCGCTTCGCCGGGAGACCGGCGGAAAATGGCGGATACAGACCGAAAACGGCGCGGCCATCACCGCTCAATTTGTCTTTATCGGCGCGGGCGGCGGCGCACTGCCTCTGTTGCAGAAATCGGGTATTCCGGAGGGAAAAGGGTACGGCGGTTTTCCGGTCAGCGGGCAGTTTCTCGTCTGCCAAAACCGTGAAATCGTCGAAAAACACGCCGCCAAAGTGTACGGCAAAGCCGCCACCGGCGCGCCGCCGATGTCCGTCCCGCATCTCGACACGCGGGTGATCGACGGCCATAAATCCCTGCTTTTCGGCCCGTTTGCCGGTTTTTCACCGAAATTTCTCAAAACCGGCTCGCATCTCGACCTGTTCAAATCGGTCAAACCGGACAATCTGCTGCCGATGCTTGCCGCCGGAAAAGATAACTGGCCGCTGACGAAATACCTCATTAACCAGTGCCGCCAAAACCATAATGACCGCTGCGACAGTCTGCGCGAATTTTACCCCGAAGCCGAAAACGCCGACTGGAAACTCATTACCGCCGGCCAGCGCGTGCAGATTATTAAACGCGACCCGAAAAAAGGCGGTATCCTGCAATTCGGCACCGAAGTGGTTTCGTCGGCCGATGGTTCTTTAGCCGCAGTTTTGGGCGCCTCGCCCGGCGCTTCCACCGCGGTATCCATCATTCTCGATCTGCTCGAAAAATGCTTCGGCCGCGAAATGGCCTCCGCCGACTGGAAAACCAGACTCGCCGAAATCACCCCCGCCCACGGAATTTCACTCGCCGACGACAAAGCCGCCTACCTCGCCCTCAAAACCACCGCCGACCGCCTGTTGAAATTAATCTAACCGGCTTTCATCCCGGGGCGCAGCGCCTGTTAACCTTGAAACAGAAATGAACCACGGATGAACGCGGACAAACACGGATGTTTCAAGAAGATAGAGAAAAGCGGAAAACACCCATGAAGTGAGCGGAATAATTGCCGTATACCCTTGGTTATCCGTGTCCATCCGGGTTTTTCTGCGGTTCCATTCTCGAATTTAGTCCCTCTTCATTCAAATCCTATCATGTTTACGACGGATTTTTTTTACAAAAGAACGCAAAGTCCGCAAAGAATGGAGCTTAGCGATCTTTGCGAACTTCTGTTAATTTGGTTCCGGCTTTGCCGGGTTGGGGTTAAAAAAGTCACTGGATCATGAAGGTGTAATCTTCGACTTCGCCGTA
>QKFE01000290.1 GCA_003252225.1 Kiritimatiellales bacterium
GTGAGACCCTAAAATAACCCTCTTTGTTTAGAAAGCCGAAACTTGAAACTTGAAACCTGCCTTTCAAAGTTCAGAATCCGCCCCTAAACGGAGAACGAGGCATGAGCGAATATAAATACACCCCGACCATCCAGCATTCCGGCGATAACACGCCCTACCGGCTGATCACCACCGAAGGCGTCCGGGTTGAACAGTTTAACGGGAAAGAGGTGCTCATTGTCGAAAAGGAAGCAATTGAACGACTGACCTGCGAAGCGTTCGTTGATGTCTCCTTTTTCCTGCGGCCCGGCCATATGCAGCAGGTTGCCGATATTCTCGACGACCCCGAAGCCAGTGATAACGACCTGTTTGTGGCGAAGGCCTTTCTCGAAAACTCGGTTATTTCCGCGTACGGCGAACTGCCCACCTGCCAGGACACCGGCACCGCCATCGTCGTTGGAACCAAAGGGGCGCAGGTCTGGACCGATTTCGACGAAAAGGAGGCCTTTTCAAACGGCGTTTTTAAAGCCTTCAACGAGCGCAATCTCCGCTATTCCCAGATCGCCCCGCTCGATATGTTTAAGGAAAAAAACACCGGCAATAATCTGCCCGCACAGATCGATATTTTCGCCGGAAAAGGCGACGAATATGAACTGATGTTTATCGCCAAAGGCGGCGGTTCGGCCAATAAATCCTACCTGTTCCAGAAAACCAAATCCCTGCTCACCGAAGAAAACCTGACCGCCTTTTTAAAAACCGAACTCTTCAACATCGGAACCGCCGCCTGCCCGCCCTACCACTTTGCCGTCGTCATCGGCGGAACCTCGGCGGAAGCCACGATGAAAACCGTCAAACTCGCCTCAACCGGCGCGCTCGACGATCTGCCCACCGCCGGCGATGAAACAGGTCGCGCCTTCCGCGATTTGGAATGGGAGGCGAAAATCCTAAAAATGGCGCAGGATTCCAAAATCGGCGCCCAATTCGGCGGTAAATATTTCTGCCACGATGTCCGCGTAATCCGAATGCCGCGCCACGCCGCCTCCTGCCCCGTCGGGCTCGGCGTCTCCTGCTCGGCCGACCGCAATATTAAGGCGAAAATCACGCGCGAAGGCATCTTCCTCGAACAGCTCGAACACGACCCCGCCAAATATGCCCCAGCCAACCTCGGAAAAGAGCCCGACGATGCACCCGTCATTAATTTGAACCGCCCGATGGAAGAGGTGCTCGCCGACCTTTCGCAATACCCGGTGCTCACCCGCCTGCGGCTCAACGGCACCCTGATTGTCGCGCGCGATATCGCCCACGCCAAAATCAAAGAGCGGCTCGACCGCGGCGAACCGATGCCCGACTATTTCAAAAACCACCCGGTCTATTATGCCGGCCCGGCCAAAAAACCGGTCGGCAAACCCTCCGGCTCCTTCGGCCCCACCACCGCCCAGCGAATGGATCCCTATGTCGAAGAATTCCAGTCGCACCGCGGTTCAATGATTATGCTCGCCAAAGGCAACCGCACTCAGACCGTCACCGACTCCTGCAAAAAACACGGCGGTTTTTATCTCGGTTCCATCGGCGGACCCGCCGCTCTTTTGGCGGAAAAAAACATCCAATCCGTCGAAATCGTCGATATGGAAGAACTCGGAATGGAAGCCGTCCGGAAAATCGAAGTCACCGATTTCCCCGCCATCATCCTCACTGACGACAAAGGCAACGACTTCTTCGCCGACATTCTGAAAGGCCGGTAGCTGCGAATTCCGGCCCGGCGATATGTTGGCTTGAATTCCGTAGCCTTTAATTGCACTTGACCGGTCGGAATCCTTAGCGTTTCATTCCGTTATCAACGGTCGGAGATAAGTAATGCCGAGCAAAGTGCAGAACAAAGAGCAGATTTTTGAATGCCTCCGTTCCGATAAAGATCGGATCGAAACACTGGGCGTTCAGCGTATCGGCCTGTTCGGTTCGTTTGTCTCGGGAAAACAGACGCCGGAAAGCGATGTGGATGTTTTTGTTGAATTTGCACCGAATAAGCATTCCTTCGACAATTTCATGGATCTCTCCTTTTTGCTCGAAGACCTGTTCGGTCGCAAAGTCGAATTGGTGACACCGGAATCGCTCAGCCCCTACATCGGCCCGCGCATTCTTGAGGAGGTTGAACTTGTCCCATTCGCCGCTTGAAATTGTTCAGCACATTCTCGATGAAATCGACTTCGTTCTGAACGAAACCGCCGGAATCGATTTTGATTCATTTAGCCGCAACGGCGCTTTGAAACGGGCCTTTGTCCGGAGTCTGGAAATTATGGGCGAAGCCGCCAAAAAAATTCCAACGGATGTCCGCGAACAATACCCGGAAATCGAGTGGCGAAAAATCACGGGTATGCGCGACCGGCTGATCCACGATTATTTCGGCGTCGATTACACTATTGTCTGGGACGTCGCTACCAACAAGCTGGAGATTCTGCGTAAACAGTTTCTGCGAATACGAGATGAAATCTGAAAATCGGAACACGCAAATCGATCGAACCGAAAAGAGCAGCACGCGGACATGCTGCTCTTTCGGACTCAGGGTTAACGGTGAAACTACGGCTCGATCGTGACCTGAATGTTATCCGCCGAAAGGCTCGTGGAGTCCATGTGGACATCCGTCAGGAATACATTGTCATTGATCCAGTCGCCCTGTGAAACCACGCGGTGATTGATAATCGCCGCTTTGGTGTTCGCACTTTCGCCAATACCGGAGACTTTGTACGAACCGCCGGTTTGGCTCAGCCGGATGGTCTGCTTCGCGACGACGGGGATAAGTTCTTTTCCGACGCCGGTTGCATAAACCGCAGCTGCCGCAACGCTAAGGATTGCGATGGCTGTTTTGACCCTCATTTTTGACCCTCCTTATTTTATCGCCGGAACCGGGAAATTTTCCCCGACCACCCGCTACCCCAAGCGCATGATTCCGGCATTTCCTCTCACTTCTGAAAAAGCTGCGGAATTACGGAGTTTTGCTTCCCTCATTTCGACAGACATTTTTACAGATTCGACTTCCCGTTCTGCGTTGAAAACACGCATTTACTCCGCCGACGAAATTCCGCCCGCATTTTTTTGCCGCTCAACGCGCGTTCTTTAATAGCAGGATAAAGACCATAGTTTTATGTTTTTCATAATGCCCCTCATTCCGCCGCCCATTTAACATTTCATCCATAGACACCAAAGCGGCGAAGGGGTAAACTGTCGCCGCAATGAAAAAACTCCTCCCCATTTTAGCGGCGACCGCAGTGCTGATTGGTGCAGGGGTCTATTTTTCACCCCCGAAACCGGACGGTGAAAATGAAGCGGCCCCGGCGGCTGAAATAAAAACACCGTCAATTGAAGCGGAAAAAACAGAACCGGAACCCGTGCAACCGCCGCCGAAACCGGTAATAGAAAAACCCGCCGATATTCCGCCGCCGCAAATCACCGCGATTCAGCCGAAGCCCGAACCGGAAATCGAAATCCCGCCGGAACCGCCCCCGCCGGAACCGCCGCGCCCAAATTACAACGCATACTGGGAACAGCAGGAACGGTCGTTTAAAAACCGGATGGAACAGCTGGCAAATGAAACCGATCCGGCTAAACGCGAAGCACTGATCCGCCAGCTGGGTCAATATGTCCGGATCGACACCCTCGCAGCGATAAACTGGGCGATGTCGCTCGAAGATCCGGAAGAGCAGCGGATGGCGCTCGAAGCCATTAACCAAAATGCCCTGACCGGTATCGGAGCGCGGATTGAAATGGGCGAACGGGGCTATCCGCAAATCCGGGATACCACCGTTTTGAGCGCGGTCGGAGCGACCGGTATGGTGAAATCGGGCGATTACATCACGGGAATCCGGGGCGCAGACGGACAGACCATTCATTTTAAGGGAATGTCGTTGCAGCAGATTGTGCAGTATCTGCGCGGACAGCCCGGAACGGAAATCACGCTCAACGTCGAACGTATTCCGGAAACCGGCAGTCAGCAGCCGATTGTGATCGATGTCCCCATTCAGCGGTCACTGATTGTGATGGATCCGGAACTAATGAAAAACGCGGAGAATTCGCTCAACCGCCGCTAAAAGCTGCGCGCGCGGGTGTGCGCAGTTAATGCGGAACCAGCCTTCACCGGCAGGGCCGAAAAACGTACCGCCCGAAAGGGCGACGTTGGCCTCGTGAACCAGACGCTTGAATACATCCTGCCAATGGCCGCGTTTCCGGAAATCGCACCAAACGAGGAAGGTTGCTTCGGGTTTTATAATTTCAACCGAATCGAGTCCGCCCAGTTTATCGCAGACCTGCCGGATATTTTCGTGCAGGTAGGCGTTCAGCTGGCGTTTGTATTCGGCCCCTTCCGGCGAAAGCGCGGCAGTCAGCGCAGTTTTCCCGAGCAGGTTAATATCGCCGCAATGCGACCGATCCAACCCGGCGCGAAAGCGCGTTCGCAACCCGGCTTCCGGAATAAGGGTGAATGAAGCCTGAAGGCCGCCGCAGTTAAATGTTTTCCCGATCGAATGCGCCACAATACAGTTACCGCGCGCGATTTCAACATTCAGCATCGAAAGGTGCCGATTCGGGGGATAAACAATATCGCAGTGAATTTCGTCGCTGAAAATCACCACGCCGTTTTCAGCACAAAGCCGCGCCAGTTTTTCCAATTCAGCTGGCTCCCAAACCCGCCCGCCCGGATTGTGCGGATTGCAGTGAATCAGCAGTTTGGTTTCGGGCTTTTGAACCGCCGTTTCGACCGCATCGAAATCCATATTCATCCGCCCGTTTTCGACCGTCAGCGGGCAATCGGAAACGGTTCGGCCGTTGATTTGCGCGCACGAAAAAAAGGGACCGTAAACCGGAGAGAGCACAACCACATTTTCGCCGGGTTTCGTCAGCGACTGCACCGCAACCGAAATACTGGTGACCACCGACGGCGAAAGCGAAATCCAGTTGTGTTCAACCGCCGCGCCGTGTTCATTTTCCATCCACCAACCGATTGCATCAAAAACATCCCGGTATTGTTCCGTATAGCCGAACATCGGGTGTTCCAGCCGCGCGCGCAGCGCATCCGGAATAAAGGCCGGCGTCGGCAGATCCATATCCGCCACCCAGAAAGGCTCCACATCCGGCTTGCCGAAAAAACGCTCCCGCGCTTCATATTTTTCCGCAAATGTTCCCGCCCGCGAAACCGCCGTATCAAAATCGTAAACTGCACACTCTTTCATTTTCACCCTGTTCAAATAATTTGCCGACACATTCCATTCCGTTGGAGGGCGAGGCTCTGTCCGAGCCGCCGACTGCGAAACTGGCTCCGACAAAGCGTCGCCCTCCAACTACTGCCCCAAATGCTTCCGTCAAAAAAAGTTTCCGCTGAGTCGAGCGGTTCCGGCGGCGCGAGTAAAGTGAAAACCGGGTTTTATAACGGCGGCAAACACTGGCCTTTTTTTAATTCCTCCGCTACGGTTCACGCATAATGAAAAAGCCCCGTTTCAGCACAGCGATCAGTATTATGGTGATTACCACGCTGGTCATCTACGCCCTCGGCTGCCGAATGATTTACAGTAGCGTTAAAAAATATGCCGATGAAGCCCGCGCCATTTACGGCGGTGAAACCGTACCGGCACTGATCGCACTGCTCGAAGATGAAAGCGCCCCGTTTGAAAAACGAAACAGCGCCATCTGGGCGCTCGGGCAGATCGGCGATAAACGAGCACTGCCCGTTCTGAAAAAATATGACACGGACGAACAACAGAAACCGCCCTATGATTCCACGAAATATATCGTTCAGTATTCCGTTGAAAAAGCGATCCGGCAACTGAATGAAATCAGCGTAACGCGGTGGATGTACCGCAGCCTTTAAAACGGAGACACTGTCTGAATTCGGGCCGCAGGAGAAGCCTGACGCTTTCCCCCGAAAATTGACAGACCGATAACAGTTGCATAAAATGGGCGGCAATCAACCTGCGTTTAATCTCATGGATAATAAAAGATGGAATGGATCAGAATAGGCATTGAAATTTTTCTCGGCACCCTTTTCCCGAGCATCGTGCTCTGGCTTATCGGCAAAAAGGTTCAGTACGATTTTGAATTCTGGAAACTGCTGGTCATCAACTTTTCCGCTGCCTGCGTCGATCAGATTCCGTATGCCGGCATGTGGCTCAGCATCGTTGTTTACTACGGCCTCTTCGTAAAATTGACCGGCATCGATTTCATCGAAGCCATATGGATGTCATTCCTGGCCTTTCTGGTTTATGCCGCCCTTGGTTTTGCCCTGCTGATGTACGGCGGGCATCTCTTCTCCCTGCTCGGACAAACGGACGGGGCCGATTCGTACACCCCGATCGAACAGTACGAACCGGACGTCGAAAACAGCATCGAATTTCCGGAAGAGGAATCCGCGCCTTTGCCGGTCATAACAAACATCGCCCCGTCCGCCGTACAAAACGCGCCCGACTGGATTACCCAAAAATACAACCTCTCCGGAACGGCAGTCTACGGAAACGAAAAGCGGGCCATCATTAACAATGAAATTGCGTATGAAGGCCAAATGCTCGAAGCAGGAGTGACCATCCAGCGCATCGAAAAAGACTCCGTGCTGATTCAGGCGAAAGATGAAATCTACCGGCTCGAAATTCCAGCCTCGTTCCCGCTCACGCAATAACCCAACCCGGCAGAGCCGGAACCAAATTTTACAGAAGTTCGCAAAGATCGCTAAGCTCTATCCTTTGCGTGCTTTGAGAACTTCTGTAAAAATTCCGTCGCCGCGAAGCATAATTTGCCACCTGTAAATAGTGCCACAGGCACGGTTCAACATGATGGATTTTAATAGAGAGGGACTGAAACAACGCCGCCGCAGGCAGAAAAAATTATTCATCCGGCTTTTAATGGATGAAGCGGAATGTCGCCATGGCCGTTGCGATGCCGGTCAGCATCCCCATGAAAACTTCGAGCCGGGTATGGCCGAGCAGTTCTTTCAGCTTGTTTTCCGACAGATGGTGTTCGTGCAGCAGTTCATCGACAATCTGATTTAAAAGGCGGGCCTGTTCACCGGCCGCTTTGCGCACACTCTGCGCATCAAACATCACAACAATGGCGAACGCGCATCCAATGGCGAAAATGGCGGAATCAAACCCTTCGCATAAACCGAGCGAAGTGGCCAGCGAACTGGCCATCGCCGAATGCGCGCTCGGCATTCCGCCGGTGCTGACCATATAGCTGAAATCGAG
>QKFE01000354.1 GCA_003252225.1 Kiritimatiellales bacterium
AAAGGCTACGCGCTCGACCATGTGATCTCCATTCTCGACGACTGGGATATAAAAGAAGCCATCCTCAACGGCGGCGACAGCACCGCGCTGGCACTCGGCAAAGAGTGGACATTAGGCGTCGGCGGGCCGTGGGGAGAAAAAGCCGGAATCACAGAAGTTAAACTGAAAAACCAGGCCTTGAGCGGCTCCGGCACGGAAGTTAAAGGCGCGCATATCATCAACCCGAAAACCGGCCAACCTGCAAAACGCCACCTTGCGGCCTGGGCGATCCACCCTTCCGCCGCAAAGTCCGATGCCCTTTCAACCGCTTTCATGATGATGGAAAAGGAAAAGATCGCGCAGCTGTGCAGCACCAATCCGGGCACGGTTGCATATGTTGTGGAGCAAAATGAATCATTAATAAAAATAGGGGTCTAACGTATTCATCAGTATGACTTTTGATATACTGGACACCCGAATTGACCGGATATAATTTATTCGGCGCACAAAGGAGACAGAACTATGAAGACTCAAATTAAGATCGCTTCTGTTGCAGTACTCGCGGCCATTTTCGCCGGAGCGGCTGTTGCCGAAGAAACAAAGAAACTTGAAATCGAATATCCCAAACCGCTGTTTGCCGGAACCCCGAAACAGATCCGGACAGACAACCTCGAACGCGCTCCGGTCGAACCCGAAATCATGGTTCCCGCAGGCACGGAAAATATTGCTGCCGGAAAAACCGTCACCAGCTCCGATGATTTCCCGGTCATCGGCGAACTCGAATATGTCACCGACGGCGATAAAGACGGCGCAGACGGTTCCTATGTCGAACTCGGCCCCGACGTCCAGTGGATTCAGATCGACCTCGGCGACAAAAAAACCATTTACGCCGTCGCCCTCTGGCACTACCACGCACAGGCCCGCGCTTACCGCGACGTGATCATTCAGGTTGCTGACGACGCCGACTTCATTGAAAACGTTCAGACCGTTTTCAACAACGATCACGACAACTCAGCCGGACTCGGCGTTGGAAAAGACAAAGAATACATCGAAACCAACAAAGGCAAACTGATCGACGCCAAAGCGATTACAGGCCGCTATGTCCGCCTCTACTCCAACGGCTCAACCGGCTCCGACATGAACCACTACATCGAAGTCGAAGTGTTCGGTAAATAAGTTGCAGCGGGGCTTCAAAAAAGCACTGCGGCTCTAAAAGCCGCCACGTCAAATGAAGTTCAAAGCAAATCCCAAATACCAACCCGGTGTTTGGGATTTTTTATGATTTAACCGGCAAAGCTTTTCGTGCCTTCTTGTGTTTTTTGTGGCAATAATCCCTTTATGAAATGGATGCCCATAGTGTTGCTGGCAATCATTGCGATTGCCCTCGGATTACGGCTTCCGAAACTGGCCGACCGGCCGATGCACCACGATGAAGCGAATCAGGCCTACCGCTTCGGCATCCTTTTGGAAGAGGGAAAATATGAATACGACGCCGACGACCACCACGGCCCGACACTCTACTATTTAACCCTCCCCATCGCCTGGATCACCGGCGCGGAAACCTTCGCCGAAACCAACGAAACCTCCTACCGAATCCTTCCCGTCATTTTCGGCCTCCTTTTAATCGCCGGCACCCCGCTGATTAAAAACGGAATCGGAAAAACAGCGGTTGTTTTTGCTGCCCTGTTCACCGCCGTTTCTCCGGCCATGGCGTATTACAGCCGCTTTTACATCCAGGAAATATCGCTCGTTTTTTTCACGTTCATGATGATTGCCTCCGGCTGGAAAACATGGCTCACCGGAAAAACAAAATGGGCGATCCTCTGCGGTATATCCGCCGGACTCATGTTTGCCACAAAAGAGACCTCCATCATCGCCTACGCCGCGATGTTCGGTTCGCTGATTTTCACCGCTCTGCTCTGTCGGCGTGATAAATCCACCGCTTTATCCGACGGTGCGATCATCAGGGCGTCGAATCTACGCAACAGCCTGTTCGCACTCTCCGCCGCCGGTTTAACTGCGTTTGTTTTATTCTCCTCATTCTTCACCAACCTCAACGGCCCGCTCGAATCCATCCTCGCCTTTAAGGGGTACATCGCGCGCGGAACCGGCGTGAATACCGATCACGTCCACCCGTGGTATTTCTACCTGCAAATGCTGACCCGCTATCAATTTGAAGGCGGCCCGGTTTGGAGCGAACGACTGGTATTCGGCTTCGGTCTTTTGGGCTCCATTTTCATCCTGCTCAAAAAACTGCCCTCAAATATTGATCTCCGGTTAGCCCGGTTTCTCCTCTTTTATACCCTCCTTCTCACCCTCGCCTATTCCGTCATCTCCTACAAAACACCGTGGTGTATTTTATCGTTTCTGCACGGATGGATTCTGCTCGGCGGTATCGGAGTTGCATCTGCATTAAACCTCGTAAAACGGGGTATCGCGTCTACATTAAAAACGGCACTGGTCGTTGGCACCGTTATCGGCCTAAGTATTCCAACCATCCGGCTGGCACACCGCACCGTATTCCGCTACGCCGCCGATTACCGCAACCCCTACGTTTATGCCCACACCGCGCCCGACTTCAAAAATCTCGTCAAACGAATCAGCGAAATTGACGCCGTAAGCCCCGGGGAAAAAGAGCTCTATATTCAGGTCATTGCCGATCCGGATTCAACGTGGCCCCTTCCCTTTTATCTGCGCGAATATCCCCGTGTTGGATTTTGGACCACTGCCGATGCGGTGCCCGAACAGCCCGAACCCGACATCATTATTTCTTCCGCCGATTTTGAAACCGATCCCGAAAAATACCTTTCCGAATACTACGCTCTCCGCGCCGACACCCTTCTTTCGATTCATATTTCGCGCCCGCTTTGGGATGCGTTTATCGAAACCCGAAAATAGAAAAGGCGAGCCGATTGGCCCGCCCTTCTTGAATCATCAAACACGTCTATCGATTAGATGTACTGGTTGATGATGGCTTCGTAGAGTTCCTGCTTACCGGAAATCTGTTTCGGCTCACCGCCTTCGGCACCGATTGCCGCCAGCTCTGCAAGACCCATTTTACCGGCCGCAAATTCAGCTCCTTTACCGGTTGCAAAAGAAGCGTAACGATCTGCGCGCATTTTGCGGTACGGCGATTCGTTGAGGATTTTGTCCGCAACGATCAGCGCACGCGCGAAGGTATCCATTCCGCTGATGTGGGCAATGAAGATATCTTCAAGGTCGGTGGAATTCCGGCGGATCTTCGCATCAAAGTTGGTTCCGCCGCCCTGCAGTCCGCCGGCTTCGAGAATCACGAGCATGGCTTCCACGGTTTCGCGGATGCTGATCGGGAATTCGTCGGTGTCCCAGCCGTTCTGGTAATCGCCGCGGTTGGCGTCGATGGAGCCGAGCATGTTATTGTCGGCAGCCACCTGCAGGTCGTGCTGGAAGGTGTGCTGCGCGAGGGTGGCGTGGTTGACTTCAACGTTGAGTTTGAAGTCGTTTTCAAGTCCGTGCGCTTTCAGGAATCCGACGACGGTGGCGGCGTCGAAATCATACTGATGCTTGCTCGGTTCCATCGGCTTGGGCTCAATGAAGAAGTTGCCTTTGAAGCCCTGTGCGCGGGCATAATCGCGGGCCGCAGTCAGGAATTTACCGAAGTTGTCGAGTTCCTGTTTCATGTTGGTGTTGAGCAGGCTCATGTAGCCTTCGCGTCCGCCCCAGAAAACATAGTTTTCGCCGCCGAGTTTGATGGTGGCATCGAGCGCGTTTTTCAGCTGCGCACCGGCGTAAGCAACCGTTCCGAAATCGGGGTTGGTTCCGGCGCCGTTCATATAGCGCGGGTTGGAGAAGAGGTTGGCAGTTCCCCAAAGCAGTTTAACGCCGGAAGCTTTCTGTTTCTCTTTCGCATAGTCGGTGATCATTTCCAGTCGTTTGGTGGATTCCGCGAAATCAGAACCTTCTTCGATGAGGTCAAAGTCGTGGAAGCAGTAGTAGGGCGCGCCGATTTTCGTGATGAACTCGAACGCGGCGTCCATTTTATTTTTCGCGCGCGTTTCAGCGTCAGCCCCTTCAAACCAGGGGAAGAAGTGGGTTCCGCCGCCGAACGGATCGCCGCCGGTTCCGCAGAACGTATGCCAGTAGGCGATGGCGAAACGCAGGGTTTCTTTCATGGTTTTACCGCCGACCACGGCGTTTTCGTCATACCATTTAAAGGCGAGCGGGTTGGCGCTTTCACGGCCTTCAAATCCGATTTTTCCGATGCCCGGAAAATATTCTTTATTACCTGTCACAATGCTCATTGTTTGTCTCCTATTGGTTTAAACCAGTGTTAAGTTTTAAGTGGTTAGGTTTTAAGCCCCGCTAAACTTAACACTTAAAACTTAATCACTTAAAACTAACTGCAAATGCTGCTTCCACGCAGCATATGCTGCTTTGTAATCGCCCTCACCGGGCTCAATTTTCTTTTTCAGTTCGAGGTTTGAAAAAGCCTCTTCAAACGAACCGTAAACCCCGGCCCCGACGCCGGCTCCGCGGGCCGCACCGAGCGATCCGTCGGTTTCATACAGCTCAATCGTTGCACCGCTCACGCCCGCCAAGGTCTGGCAGAAAACATCGCTCATAAACATATTGGCGAAGCCGGCGCGAATCGTCTTCAGTTCAATCCCGGTCTCTTCCATCACTTCCATTCCATACATGAAAGAGAAGACGATCCCCTCCTGTACCGCGCGGCAAATCTGCGCCCGATCATGGCGGTTAAAGTCGAGGCCGGCAATCGAAGCCCCGATGTTTTTATTCCCTAAAACGCGTTCAGCTCCATTGCCGAACGGAAGCACGGTTACGCCGTTGCTGCCGATGGCGACCGATTCGGCCAGCTGATCCATCTCTTTATAGGAAAGATTGCCGAGCAGCCGTTTCGTCCACGCATTCAGAATACCGGTTCCGTTAATGCAGAGCAGTACGCCCAAACGCGCATCGTCGGAAGCATGGTTAACGTGCGCGAACGTATTCACGCGCGATTTCGGATCAAATTTTTTCGCGTCGGTTACGCCGTAAACCACGCCCGATGTCCCTCCGGTTGCGGCGATTTCGCCCGGATTCAGCACATTTAAAGAGAGCGCATTGTTCGGCTGATCGCCGCCGCGATACGAAACCGGCGTTCCCGCCATAAGGCCGAGATCGCCCGCGGCGGCTTCCGTCAGTTTCCCCTGCTCACCAAATGTCGGCACGATTTCCGGAATGATCGATGCATTGAAGCCGAAATAGTCGAGCAGGAATTGCGCAACTTCTTCATTCTGGAAATCCCACAAAATACCTTCCGAAAGTCCCGAAGCGGTAGTCCGGACTTCTCCGGTCAGTTTCATCGCCAGCCAGTCGCCGGGCAGCATAATTTTATCGATCTGCGCAAAAATATCCGGCTGGTTTTCTTTCACCCACGCCAATTTGGAGGCGGTGAAATTACCCGGTGAATTCATTAGCTGGCTGAGGCATTTTTCGCCGCCGATCTCATCAAACGCTTTTGCACCATAAGGCACCGCGCGGGAATCGCACCAGATAATCGCCGGGCGCAGTACGATTTGATCTTTATCAACACAAACCAACCCGTGCATCTGATAGGCAATACCGACGGCTTTCACATCCTCCGGCTTGGCCTCCGCCTCGCGCATCGCATCGGCGATGGCGTCTTTGGCGCAGTCGTACCACACCTGCGGATCCTGTTCGGCAAATCCCGGTTCGGGTGATTTAATCACCTGCTCCGTTTTCGGATAATATGCACTGCCGGCACACGTACCGCTCGCCGCATCCAGCAGCGACGCTTTCACGGACGAACTGCCGACATCAATCCCTAATAAATACTTCATCAATATGGTCCTCGCTAAAATTCGATGGTGCAATATTTCAAATAAGCCCAACAAGCGCCTTGAATATTTTCCCAAATAGTAGCACTATAGTTCACCAATTATGAAAGCGCAAATTGCAGATGGAATTCATTATTTCGGCTTATCCGGCTTCCCTTTAGCCGTCCGACGGGTTCGTACAGACCCCGAACACACCCCTTCGCATCCGCACGATCTGACCGAAGTCGAACACAGCCACGATTTTCATGAACTTGTGATTGTGACCCACGGGCGGGCGATGCACTGGCTCGAAGGCAAAGACTTCCCGGTCACGGCCGGAGACGTCTTTCTGCTGCAAGGAAGACAGCGGCATTATTTCTACGACCGCAACGATCTTGACCTCGTCAACATTATGTATGACTCCGAGAAGATCCAACTCCCTGAAAATGAACTGAGAAAAATGCCCGGCTATTGCGCCATGTTTATGCTTGAACCCACCTTCCGCCTACAGCACCGCTTCGCCAGCCGCCTTCATCTGAAGCGGGTTCCGCTCGCCCACGTTGAGCAGCTGGCGGAAACGATGGAAAAAGAGAGCCGACAAAAAGAGCCCGGTTATGAAGTGGTGCTCCGCGCCTGCCTGCTCGAACTGCTCGTCTATCTTTCGCGCGCCTACACCAGCACCGACAGCACCGAAGCGCATGCCCTGCTGCGCGTCGGCAATGTGATCGGCGCGCTCGAAAAAGAGTACCGCAAAGAGTGGAAACTCGACGAGCTGCTTGAAATTGCCCACATGTCCCGAAGTAATTTGATGCGCGTCTTTCGGAAAGCGACCGGACAAACGCCGATTGAATATCTCGTACGTCTGCGTATTCAGAAATCGATGGAGATGCTGCGCAACACCGACTTAACCATCACCGAAATCGCGCTCGAAGTCGGCTTCAACGACAGTAACTATTTCACCCGCCAATTCCGCCGCATCCTCGGCGAATCCCCCCGCCAGTTCCGCACCGCGCAGGTCGCAAAACAGGCTCCCTAATCAGGGCCTCCCCTCTCAAGTTATATCGGATTAATTTGAGTTGTCGTGATAGAGACAATTCAGCGTGAGAGTGAGATCAGGATTAAGACGGTGCTGTTTTTGTGAATTTTCGTGCTTTTCGTGGCCACTCATTAAGCATCAGAAATTTACATCATTTAATTGCCGGAGCAATAATCTCTATCTTACTCCTAATCTTCATTCCGAAACCCCTTCAATACCACTTAAGGGAATTCCATATAAGTCATCATTTGAGCTTTCACATCCCCCTCCCCGCGCCCCACCCCCCTTCATTGACGGATTAGGAATTTTTTATATTTTAATCTATTGACATGTTCAGATGTTTGAATATGTTTATGCGTATGTGTGCGCTTGAAAAAATGGCGCCGGAAAAACTGGCCGAAGCGGCGGAGATGCTGAAAACGCTGGCGCATCCGGTGCGGCTGCAGATTGTTGATTTGATCCATTCGGCGGAATCCCTTCCGGTTGGGGCGATTTCGGAGCGGCTGGGTCTGGCGCAGGCGGCGGCTTCGCAGCATTTGAACCATATGCGGCGGGTCGGGCTGCTGAAATCGGAACGGCAGGGCAAAGAGGTTTGGTATTCGGTTGCGGATGAACGGCCGATCGCCCTGCTCAACTGTCTTTGCAATTGTTGTGGAATAAATGGATAGACATAAATACCTGT
Organism: Kiritimatiellales bacterium; assembly: GCA_003252225.1. Lineage (GTDB taxonomy): Bacteria > Verrucomicrobiota > Kiritimatiellia > Kiritimatiellales > Pontiellaceae > Pontiella. The sequence goes on from QKFE01000354.1 coordinate 7,514, forward strand.
CGCTTTGTAGGCTTTTTTATGTTTAAGGCGGTACATTAATCAAGAGGTAGAAGAATGAAACGTTTGAAGAT
>QKFE01000159.1 GCA_003252225.1 Kiritimatiellales bacterium
AACGGATCGTTTTCTTCGCGCTGTTCGATGGGTTCCTTGTCGCAGCCGGTTAAAACGAAAGCGGCTAAAAAAAGAAGGGGCAAATAGTTCTTACGCATGGTTGGTTCCTTGTTTGAAATTAGTGAGCGCCAGTATAGCGGGTTACTGTTTTAAATCCCGAACTAAATCTTTCAGATATTTCACCGTTTTCGCCGCGAAGCAGCAGCATGGTTTCAATGCCCGGAAGGGTCTCAACCAGTGCAATCCCTTCGTCGGCACCCATCACGAACAGGGCGGTTGCGAGCCCGTCGGCAACGGTGCAGTTGGGGGCAATCACGGTTACGCTGGCGGTTTCCGATAAAACAGCCTGCCCGGTTCGCGGGTCGAGAATGTGCGAATAAAGTTTTCCGCCCTCTTCGATATAATTACGGTAATCGCCGGAAGTCGCCACCGCGCCGCCGGAGAGGTGTACTTTACCCTGAAATCGGTCATCTATCGGGTTGGTGGTTGGAAACTGAATACCGATCCGCCACGGGTTGCCGTCGGGGTTATGACCGCGTACGACGACTTCGCCGCCGATTTCCACGAACCAGTTTTCCAGTCCGGCGGCATTTAAAATCCCGGCGACGGCATCGACGCCGTACCCTTTGGCGATCGCCCCCAAATCGAGCGAAAGTTCCGGTTCGGATTTTATGAGTTTTCCGTCTGCATTGACCGAAAGCTTTTTCCAGCCGGTGAGCTGTTTAACCGCCGCGATTTCACCCTTAGATGGGACGGTATTTTTTTGCGCTTCGCTGCCGAAGCCCCAGAGGTTTAGAAGCGGCTGCAAAGTGGGGTCGAATGCGCCGCCGGTTTTATCGCTGAGTTCGAGCGCGCGTCGGACAACCTGTGCGAAGTCGGCGGAGCAGGGGAAGGGGTCGGTTGTTTTTGAGTGGTTGAAGCGCGAGATTTCACTTTCTTTATCCCACGTTGACATCTGCCGGTTTATTTCCGCCAATTCCGCCTCAATTTTCCGGTGTATATTTTCGAGCTGTTTTCGCGATATTTTCCCGGTGATTTGAATGCTGTACGTGGTTCCCATTGTTTCGCCCCAATGGGCCGGGTTTTTAATCGTTGCGCTTTTCTGGCGGTAAAAACCGCCGACTCCCAGCAGCAGCACCAGCCCGAAACCGAGCAGTATTCGAATGACGGAACCGCGCGGCATTTAAAGCTGCACCACGGCTTCAATTTCAACCCGAACGCCCAGCGGTAGGGCAGCCACCTGTACCGTTGAGCGGGCCGGTGCATTTTCTTCGCCGAAGTATTCGCCGTAAATTCGGTTCAGCTTGGGAAACTCCGCCATATCAGCCAGAAACACCGTCGTTTTAATTACATCGTCCAGTTTTGCGCCGGCGGCTTCGATGACGGCCTGGAGGTTTTTCAGCACCTGATGAGCCTGTTCGCAAATACCGCCTTCAACCACTTTGCCGATTTTCGGGTCAATCGGAATCTGGCCGGAGGTAAAAAGAAGGCTGCCGCTTTTTACCGCCTGATTATAGGGCCCGATCGGTGCCGGGGCGTTTTCGGTGTTAATGATCTGTTTCACTGTTTTCCTCCTTCTTCTGTTCATCGATGAGCGACTGGAGCAGCAGCCCCAGTGTCCGCTGTGCAGGCTCTTCGAGTACGTTGCGCTGATAAATTCCGACGCAGTACTGAAATACCAGCGGCGTCCGGGCGCAGTTGCTCCGAAGCGACCAAAGGGCCGCCTGAAATACCGCTTCGAGCATTCCGGCCCGATACACTTCCAACTCGTCCGGATTCAGTTCGCCCGCCTTTATTTTTTCGAGCGTTCCGACATGCTCAACCCATTCGAGCGAAGTAACCAGATGCTGAATGGGCTCCAATTTGCCGGTGGCAAAAAATTCGGCCCAGAGCATATCGAGCTGTTTCGGGTTTTCAATCACGTCGTACGGATCCGGATAACGCCCGGCTTCCATCACGCGCTTGAAAATTTTCAAATCGCCCGAAAGCTTCGGCAGGCCGTCCGCTTTGCCCAGCATTTCGAGCAGCATAATAATATCCTTCTGATGCTTTTCGCCCGCCGCTGGAAACGCTTCGATCAAATGCGGAATGAGGTATTCGTTGTGTTCGACAATCGTTTTATAAAACCAGATCGCCGACCAGATCGGCTCATTCTCTTCATTAAAAAACGACTGTTCCGTCTGTAAAAAAGCCGAACAGGCGCGTGTCGGATTCGGGGCAAGCGGATATTCAAAAAACAGCTTTTCGCGCTCCTCTTCCGTCAGTGTTTCGGTTTTGAACGGAATATGTTTAATGGGCTGCGACTGCGTGTTCGTTGTGTGCGAAACGTGGTCGTATGCTGTGATATTGATGGAATACGTCCCCAGCTCCGAATCACTGTCGAAACAGAAGTTGGCGATGGCGGCGCTCAAAATAAGGTTCGGTTTCTTTGCCGGTCCGTCATGTGCAATACAGTGCTGCACGGCTTCAATCACTTTGCCGCTTTCGCTTTTCACCTCAATATCAAAGGTGATTTTCGCCTCGCTGTTTGTATCCAGACTGTACGACTGAAAGAAGGGGACAATCCGAAAATATTCCCCCGTCGGCACTTCGCTGACCGGGGTCAATCGGGGGGTAAAACCCTGCGGAATCGCATACCACCAATCCATCGAAGCATCCTGCCGCGTCAACGCCGCTATAAATTCCAGCGGTTCGGCAAAGACAGAAAATGAACAGAGCACTAAAACTGCAACCATTGATTTCATGAACGCGCCTCCAGTGCGTCTCGTTTACGGGCGGTAAACCTGATCATGAGTCCCGATATCCAGAAGCACAATTTCACCTTTCTCAAGCAGAAGGGTTAAAACAATGCGGTGGCTGTATGTCAGGGATACAGCATGTTTTCCGGCCAGTTTACCTTTAAGGGGATGAAGGCGTAGCTTGGGATTCGACGGATCGTCTTCCAACTGCCGGAGAACGCGCTCGAATTCCCCTCGCAAATCAGGGTTGCGTTTAAGAAAACGCTTGGCCGTACGAACAAACGTATTCGTCCAGACAAGCTGAGTCATTTCAACTCGTCCAGCAGTTCGTCAACACTTCCGCGCTGGTAGTGTCCCGCCTCATAATCAGCCTCGGAGGATTCGATACGTGCAAGGGCCAGATCCTCCATCATACTCTGATAATCATCTTCACGCATAACGACGTATTGGGGATGGTTGTTTTTAATGATGTGAACGGGTTCGCGCTCAAGCAGTTCATCAACTGCGCTGATTCCGCGCCGTTTAATATCCTGTGCAGGTATTGTAACCATCGCACTTCTCCTGTATTTGATTGGGTACCTTTTATAGCACCGGATTTAGCCCCTGTAAAGAGACCCGTATATTCTATTTTATGATTCCGGTTTTCAGCGCGTTTCAAGCGCATCGATAATTTTCAGGTCGGCGCGGGAGTAGGGGACATCCCGCAGGTTTTTGACTTTCAGCCACCGGAAATCCTGACACTCCAGCGGCTTCGGGCGCCCTGATTTTATTTTTGCAAAAAAGGTGTGCATCTCCATCGTGAAGTGGCTGTAGGCATGGTTGACCGTAAGCAGGAAATCGCCGGTTTCAATTTTAACACCGAGTTCTTCGTGTATTTCGCGCTCAATACATTGCCGGATGGTTTCGCCGTTTTCCTGTTTTCCGCCGGGGAATTCCCAAAGGCCGCCGAGCATATCTTCCGTCCGCCGCTGTGCAATCAGGATTTCGCCTCGGCTGTTTGTAATTACGGCGGCGCCGACCACAATATGCGGAACTTTTTTCTTCGGCGCTTTTACCGGGTAATCCGTCGGGCGGCCCGAAGCGTTTGCCGTACAGACGCGGGCGAGGGGACATTGACCGCAATCCGGGTTTTTCGGCAGGCAAACCGTCGCGCCCAGTTCCATCATCGATTCGTTAAAATCGCCGGCCCTTCCGATTACCAGCAAATCATTCGCCCATTGCTGCAGCTCTTTTTTGGCCGCTGCCGACCGCGGATCTTTCGTGTAGGCAAGAAGCCGGGAAAGCACCCGAATCACATTACCGTCCAAAACCGCCAGATCGAGATTGAAGGCCAGCGAACCGATTGCCGCTGTTGTATAACTTCCGATCCCGGGCAGTTTTTGAATTTTGTCCGCTGTATCCGGAAACCGTCCGTTAAAATCGGAAACAATGATTCGGGCGGCTTTATGCAGGTTTCGCGCGCGGGAATAGTAACCCAGCCCCTCCCACATTTTCAGCACATCCTCCTGCGACGCTTCCGCCAGTTTTTTCAGCGACGGAAACCGTTTCATAAAACGGTTGAAATAAGGGATCACCTGATCCACCCGCGTCTGCTGCAGCATCAGTTCCGAAATCCAAACCCGGTACGGCGTCCGGTTGCTGCGCCACGGCATACTCCGTCTGTTTTCCGCAAACCAGGGGAGCAAATCCGATTCAACGGCTTTTTTGATTTCAGCTGAATGATCCAATCGGCGATTCCTTACAGATGGCGGACTTTCTGCATCCACTCTTCACCGAGGAAGGTTTTGGAGCTGGCTTTTGCATCCAGTATTTCATCGTTGTATTTCAGGATGATGAGATATCCGGCGGGTTCTTCGCCGCTTTCCTTGATCCGCGGTTCGGAGCTGTAGCCGGTGGCGCCGGTATGCACGGTGGATGCTTTTACCCATTTGTAATCTTTCGATTTCACGGTTTCGGTTATCCGTTTGCGCGCGTCAACCGTCACTTTCTTCGTGCCGGATTCGTGCACCGAAATTTTATCGCCCGCCGCGTCTTCCGAAATGAAATACCAGTGCAGCGAATAGGTGTCCGGATGGGAGGTGAGGTTGGAGATGGAAACCGTTAGAATCTGGCTTTGAATCTCCGTGCGGGTGGTTGTCCGCGTCACGGTTTTTTCACTCTCCCTATTCTCTCCCTCCTTTTCCTCTTTTTCCGTATCCGCCTTCTTTTCGGTTTTCGCCGTTACGTCCAACCGGCCTTCATGGGTGTTTGCCTCCTCCTCGGCCAAAGCCCCCAGCTGAATCTCTTTGCTGTATTGCCGCGTCAGCTCCATCGCTTTCACGTGCGCAAAATCTTCGGCGAAAAACTGCGCGCGCGTCGATTCGTGCAACATCCCGCGTTTATACGAAACCGTATCGCCCGCATCGGTAATAATTGAAATTTCTTCCGCATTCAGCCGCATCAAAACACCGGTACGGGTCTGGCCCGAAGCCATTTTTAGCGTAACTTCCGATCCCAGTTCAGGCGTTGTAAACGTCGGCATCACTTCCGCCTTTTTCTGCTCGTAATAGGCTCGCAGGTCTTCGCCCTGAGCATAACCGGAAGGAATTAAAAACGGCATTAAACACAAAACCAGCTTGATCCAAAATTTCATTGATAGGACTCCCGTTAAAAATCAGGCCGCAACTGTTGCAGGTTTCGGGATCAGGTGCACCACTGAAATCTGACGTTGTGTTGCTGAATTAATCCGCAAACTGTATCCGGGGACTTCAAGCGTTTCGCCCGTTTTCGGAATACGGCCCAGTATCGAAAAAATATAGCCGCCCAGCGAATCATATTCATCGCTCTCCGGAAACTTGGCATCGAGCTCTTCATTTAGTTCATAAATCGGAATCCGGGCCTGCACCATAATCGAACCGTCCGGGCGCAACTGCACTTCGTGTTCTTTCAAATCATACTCATCTTCAATTTCACCGACCAGCTCTTCGATCACATCTTCCATTGTCACGAGCCCCTCGGTACCGCCGTATTCATCAACCACCAGCACCATTTGCGAGCGGGACTTTTTCATTAATTTGAGCAAGTCATTCAGCGGCATTGTTTCGGGCACATAATCGACTCTTTTGGCCAGCTGGCCGATCGGTGTATCACCCGAATCGCCGGTCGCGGAACGGAGCAGATCTTTCACGTGTACCATACCGACTACGTCATCGATATTCTCGTGATAAACAGGAAAACGGGAGTGGCGCGATTCTTTAACCTGGTCAATGCATTCCGCAACCGTCAGTGAATCCTTAATGCCGTAAATATCGATTCGCGGCGTCATGATTTCGCGGGCAACCGTATCGCCGAACTCAAAAACACTGCGGATGATTTCGCGCTCTTCTTCCTCCAGTTCCTCCTCATCCGTATCCTTGATCAGGTTCTTGATTTCGTCCTCGGTTGACGGCCGATCCTCCTCGTCGGAAGCGGACAAAGCGTGGCGCAACAGGCGATCTTCAATATACTGCAGCGGCCAGACAAAAACATACATCACTTTGGTTAACGCACTGATAACAGGAAGCGCTGACAACGAAATCCGGTCGGCATAGCTTTCCGAAAGCACGTGCGGAATAATCCGGGCAACAAGCATGTAAACAAGGGAAAGAAGAAAAAGCGACGCCGTCATAAATCCGGCATTGCAGTCCTTTAAAGCCGCATAAAAAAGAATAAAGGTTGCAATCGCGGCCAGCGTCAGAAAAAGGCGGGAAGTTTTGCAGAGCAAATTCCATCGATCCTGCCATTTTGTCAAAAGCTTGCTTCGGCGTCCTTCGCGCTCAATCAACCGGTCAAGGCCGGCATCTCCGGTGTAACGCAGTGAAGTGAAAATTGAAGCCAAAGCACAGGCCAATGCCAGCGTCACAAAACTGTATACGAAAAATTCCGTGTGTATTTCGTTCATTTAACTTTCTTTTGCCCGGCAAAAACGTGAGGCAAAAAACCTTCCAATCTCAGTTCGGGAAAACTAAACCGAAACCCCGTGCTGATTTCCAGTTAATTTCTGAATCGCAACTTCAAAAATTCGGTCTCTTTCAATGAACGCTTAAACGCAAAGGCGCAGGGGAGTCGAAGGATCACAAAGCTTTGCAGGACTCTGAGCCTTTCGCTGTTTTGCGTTGAAATTTTGGGCGCGGCTCAGCCTCGCTAAGCTTTTCGCGGTCATTTATTAAGCACCATGAGTTCACAATATTGAATTGCCGGAGCATTAGTTTTACACCTGTAATCAGGTGAAATAGCCAACCATAAAATCTGGCATTAATTCGGCAATCTCCGGACAAAAGGAATCCAGGGCACTGTTCGTCGGTAAATTTTATCATAGTGTAGGGCTGACCGCTTTTTGACCATAACCACAACATATAGAAGAAGATATAACCTATAACTTTACATAAGATATATTATGCGACGTAATAGATGTTGATAAAAATGTGGATAACT
>QKFE01000102.1 GCA_003252225.1 Kiritimatiellales bacterium
GTGACGCACTCCTACTGCGGCCCCTCGCGCGCCGGTCTTTTAACCGGTCGGCATCAGGCGCGGTTCGGCATGGAAATCAATTGCACCTATTCGCCGTATGATACGCACATGGGCCTGCCGGAAACAGAAAAGACCTTCGGAAACCGCCTTCAGACCGCCGGATACCGCACCGGCATTATCGGTAAATGGCACGTCGGCGCCGCGCCCAACCACCATCCGAACAACCGCGGGTTCGACTATTTTTACGGCTTCCTTTCCGGCGGACACTCCTACTGGCCGGAACAGGTGACCACCACCATGCCGCTACTGCTCGAAAACGGGAAACCGAACTACGGCGCAAACGAAGGCACCGCGCTTCCGCTGCTGCGCAACAACAATACCGGCGATTTCAATGAATACCTGACCACTGCGCTGAGCCGGGATGCCGCCCGTTTCGTGAAAGAGTCGGATAAACCGTTCTGCCTCTACCTCGCTTACAACGCGCCGCACAGCCCGCTCGAAGCGCCCGAAGAAACCATTGCGAAATACAACCACATCAAAGACCGCAACCGCCGGATTTATGCCGCGATGATTGATGAAATGGATCGCGGCATCGGTATGGTGGTCGATGCGCTCAAAGAAAGCGGCAAGTTTGAAAACACGCTGATCTTTTTTCTCTCCGACAACGGCGGCGTCGGGTCGCCCCCGTGGAACCCATCCGAAAACTGGGCTGACAACGGCCCGTTCCGGCAGGGAAAAGCCAGCTGGATGGAAGGCGGAATTCACGTCCCGTTTCTGGTTCACTGGCCGGCCAAACTCAAAGGCGGCAAATTTGACGGACTGGTTTCGTCGCTCGATATCACCGCCACCGCCGTGGAACTGGCCGGCGGCGATACATCGGGCGAACCGCTCGACGGCGTCAATCTGGTTCCCTATTTGACGGGAACAAAAAAAGGTTCTCCGCACGCCGCCCTTTTCTGGCGCGAGCGCGACAGCACCGGCTGGGCCGTGCGTACGCCCAAAGCCAAGTTCGTGAAAAACGGCTGGGAAAACGGCGAACTGTGTGTATTCGACATGGTCAACGATCCGTACGAATCCACCAACATAATCGATAAGGCGCCCGAAAAAAGGGCCGAACTGGCCAAACTCTGGAACGACTGGAATGCAAAAAACAAAGCCAACGTGCTGATGCATGCGTATGAATACCAGCAGTGGCGCATCGATATGTATGAAGAGCTTTACAAAAAACAGCTGGAGAAAGCGGCAAAGACAAAGCCGGTGATTATCCAGTAAACAGATTTTTACGAAGGAGCCGAAGTTTCTGTGCCTGCGGGGGGACCGCGGGGTTGGTGTAAAAAGCCTATCTTGGTAACGGAGTCTGGATTGCCTGCGCCGTAAGCCAAGTTAGCAGAAACAGAACCCTTCGGGTAAATGAGCATAAGGTAATCAAAAATGAATATACCCCAAAAGGATATTGAGGTGTTGCGCGGGCTCGGGCGGAAAGCCGCCGAACTGGCTGCAACAGAAGACAACAAACAGAAGATCGATAAATGGACCCGGCTGACGGATCTGGATAAAAGCGCCGGGCCGCTCCAGCTGATCCACCTCTGGCCGCTGGCCTGGAAAGAGGCCCTGCCGGACAGCCTGCATCTGGTCTGTGAAAACGAAACGGCCCGTAATTATGAACGCGATCTGCGCCAGCGGATCTGGTCGTTCGAAAACCTGCACGACGATACGGTGATCGAACCGGTTATCCGCTACCCGCACTTCACCGGCATCACCGCCTATCCCGAACTTCCGGTGACGGCTCACTATGCGTCCGACGACCACGCCAAAACCGGCGCCTTCAAGTTTGAATCGCCGATCAAGGAAATGGGTG
>QKFE01000242.1 GCA_003252225.1 Kiritimatiellales bacterium
TAGATTTCGGACAAATCCGGTCACGGAAAATGGTTCCGCCAGCGAGCAGACGGTATAGCGGAACCCCACGCCCTGCACGCGCCCTTTATAAATGACGTGCATCCGTTTTACTGATTCCCCGCTGTTCATAAAGAATTTTATAGCCTACTGCGACTTATGCCGCAAAGTACCAATACGCGGAAAAAAGATTTAATCCGGATCGGAAAAATGATGAATTATACGGTGCGGTTTTCAGACGCGTATATTGGAGGAGCAGGAATGAAGCTGAGTTTTGAAGAACGGTATCAAACCGGTGATCTGCCGTGGGATTACGGCACGGTCGACCAAAATCTGGTGAGGGTTGTTGCGCGCGAAAATATCCAGCCGTGCAAAGCGCTCGATATCGGCTGCGGCACAGGCGACAACGCGATATGGCTTGCTCAGCGCGGCTTCGGAACGGTGGCCTGCGATCTGTCGCCGACCGCCATTCAGCTTGCTGAAACCAAGGCGAAAAAAGCCCGGAAAGGCTGTATTTTTATCGCAGCCGATTTTCTGACAGATGAAATCCCGCACGCGCCGTTCGGTTTTATCTTTGACCGGGGCTGTCTGCACGGGATTGCCGGGGCGGAAAACCGGCGGTATTTTGCCGAAAAGGCGGCCGGACTGCTTTCGAAAAACGGCGTATGGCTGTCGCTTATCGGCAATGCGGATGAACCGAAACGCGAAATCGGTCCGCCACAATTAACGGCGGCTGAAGTGGCCGATGCGGTTGAGCCCTGTTTTGAAATCCTCACCCTCGAACGCGGATTTTTCAGCGCAAAAAACGACTCCCCGGCGTGGGCGTGGGTCTGTTTTATGCGGAAAAGAAGCCGTGAATGATAGCACTCGTTTGTTCGGCAAAAGTTCCGGCTTTTCGTTTGAGGCGGGATTCGGTTTACTGCTCAAATCAAATTAACGGAGTGGAAAATGGGGAATAAATTCAGACGGGTTGCGGTCTTAATGGGGGGTATTTCTTCGGAGCGGGAGATTTCTCTTCGGTCGGGAAAAGCGGTTGCGCAGGGGTTGCGCGATGGCGGATACGACGTTGAAGAGATCGATATTGTTGAAAAAACGCTCACTGTTTCGGACGGAATTGAGGCGGTGTTTGTCGCGCTTCACGGTCAGTTCGGAGAAGACGGGGAGATTCAGCGGCTGCTGGCCGATATGGAACTGCCGTTTACGGGTTCGGGGGCGGAATCGAGCCGGATTTCATTTGATAAGGTTTTGACGCGGGAGCGGCTGAAACAGAACGGTATTCCGGTGGCGGACGGCGAGCTGCTGAAATGCGCCTATCTGCGTTCGCTGGATTTTCCGATTGTGGTGAAACCGCCGCGCGAGGGGTCGAGCGTCGGATGTCATGTGGTGATGAATGAGGCGGAATGGGGGGCGGCTTTTTGCGATGCGGCGCAGTATTCCGGCGATGCGCTGGTTGAAAAATATATTCCCGGGCGCGAACTGACGGTCGGCGTTGTCAACGGGCAGGTTCTGCCGGTGGTCGAAATTAGGCCGAAAGCGGAGTGGTATGATTTTAAGGCGAAATATGTCTCCGGCGACACGGAATATATTGTTCCGGCCGAACTCGCCCCGGAAATCGAAGCGGAATTGCAGTCGATTGCGCTGCGTACGTTTGAATGCCTCGGGGCCGAAGGATTCGGACGGGTTGATTTCCGCCTTTCGCCCGAAAATAAGCCGTATGTTCTGGAACTGAATGCCATCCCGGGATTTACGGCGACCAGCCTTCTGCCGAAAGCCGCGCAAGCCGCCGGAATCGGTTTTTCCGAGCTTTGCTGTCGCATCATGGAAACGGCTCATCTATAGTACGCCAATTGTTTCAGGGGTGCAGGGAATGGCCGGTAGAAAGAAGAAAAACAGCAGCAAAAAACCGCAATATGTGAGGGCGAAAAAACGGTCCGGATCGGACAGTTCCGCCGTTGCGCGCCGGTCGGTCACCATCGGGCTGCTGGTCGTTATTTTCGGCGGTGTCATTTTCGGTGTTATTCAGGGGCTCAACTGGATCGGCCGCAAACTCTATTCCGAAAATCCGCGCTTTGAACTCAGGCATCTCGTGGTGAAGTGCGACGGCAAACTGAGCGAAGATTACATCCGCGAAGTGATTGAAATCAAAGAGGGGATGAATCTTTGGGAATTCACATTCGGCGATATTGAGAAGCGGCTGATGGGCGTTTCGCGCGTTGAGTCGGTTTATCTGGAACGCGACCTGCCGGATGCGTTGATTGTGAAAGTGAAAGAGCGGGTTGCGGTTGCGCAGATTATCGGCCGGAAAGCCACGCGTTATCCCTATTTGGTTGACCGTTTCGGTTATGTTCTCCCGCCCCGGCTCAGTGCAACGGATTTGCCGGTTATTGAAGGGCTCGATATCGATCTGCAGCTGGGCGAGCACGCCGGACACGCGGACGTGGAGACGGCGTTGCAGATTATCGGGATGTGCGACAGCAACCCGACGCTGCACAAATATATTAAAATCCAGCGGCTGGATGTGAAATACGGCGACTATATCCACATGTATCTCGATGGCGACACCCGCGTTCGGATGCCGCGCCATTCGCTCGAAAAGAAACTGATCAATCTGTCCAGCACCATCAAAATCGGGTTGGCGCGCGGCGAGCGCTACCGCGAAATTGATATGACCCTCGATTCACCCAAGGCCGTTACGGTGCCTTTTTAATTGCCGGAGAACGAATGGCACTCGAAGCAATGGCAGTTTTAGAAATCGGGACGAGCATGATCCGCGTCGTGGTGGGTGAACTGCGCGATGATGGAATTGTGACGGTCATCGGTATCGGCGAGGCCGAATCGAAAGGAATCCGCAAAGGGGAAATCGTTAACCGCGATGACGCCATAAAATGCGTTCGGCAGGCGTTAAAAGCGGCGGAGGAAAACCGGCGGAAAAATATCCACTCCGTTATGCTGGTCACTTCCGGCGGCGAAGCGCGCGCCAAAACCAGCACCGGAATTCACAAACTGGTCGATCCGGCGGATAACCAGCTTTCGGAAGTGACGGAAGAGGATCTTGAAATCGTCATCGAAAATGCCCGCAAAGTGGCGCTGCCCGAAAACCGGATTAAACTGCACACGCTGCAACAGTATTTTCAGGTTGACGACATGATTAATGTGACGCATCCCGTCGGGCTGGCGAGCGCGGAACTTCGGGTGGATATGCTCACCATTCACGGGAAACGCAGTTCGGTGGATAATTTCCGTAAAATCGTCGACGACGCGCCGATTGAGTGTTCGGACGCCGTGTTCAGCGGGCTCTGTTCGGCTTTGGCGGTGGTGAGTGATGAGCAGAAAAAGGCCGGTGTGCTGGTGATTGATATCGGCGGCGGCACCACCGATTTCGCCCTGTTTCACGATGGGTTTGTTCAGGCGGCCGGTTCGTTTGCGGTCGGCGGAAATCATGTTACGAACGATATTGCGGTTGGTCTGCAGATTCCGTTGAGTCAGGCCGAATATATTAAGAAGAAAGAGGGCAGTGCCCTGACTAATTTGATGGAGCGGGATCATAATATTTCACTGCCCGCCGCATCGCAGGGTTTTTCCGGAAAGATGGTTCGCGCGGTGACACTGAACACCATTATCAATGCGCGGATGGATGAGATTTTTACGCTGGTAAAAGACCAGATTGATTTTCAATGCCCGAATGTTCCTTTGAGCGCCGGGGTGCTTTTGACCGGCGGCGGCGCCTTTTTAAACGGGGCGCGCGATTTGGGGCAGAAGGTGTTTAATGTGCCCTGTTTACACGGAAAACCGTTTGATGTGCAGGGATTGCCGTCTTCGTCGGAAAGCCCGCTTTTTGCCGCGCATGTCGGTGCTATCCGTTATGCGGCATCGCTTCGTAAAGTGGAAGAAAAGGCGACATTCGGAAGAAAGCTGATGAAAATTTTCTGGGGAGGTTCGCATGGGTGATTATCCGCAGGAGGAGGTCAGCCGGGGAATTACTTCGCCGAAAATGCTGGTGATGGGAGTCGGCAGTAGCGGCGTACAAGCCATTTCCGCCATGTTGCAGCTGAATCCGGATATGAATGCGGTGCTGATCGATACGGACACAAAAGTGCTCGAAGCGGTCGACAATTCCCGCGCCATCCACGTCGGCGGAACGGTTACCCGCGGGTTGAGTTCCGGCGGCGATGTTGAACTGGGCCGCCAGTCGATCGAAAAGGATTCGTCGAATATCCGCAAATCGCTGCGGCAGGTTGATCTGTTGGTGATTGTGGCGGGACTCGGCGGCGGAACGGCTTCGGGCGCGGTGCCGGTGATTACGCGGATTGCGCGTGAAGCCGGCGCGCTGGTGCTCTGTATGGTCGGAATGCCGTTTGCTTTCGAAGGGAAAAAGGTCAAGGCCGTCGCCGATGAAGCGCTCAAACGTATCCGTACCCATGCCGATGCCATTATCCGTATTTCGAATGAACGTTTGATGGAGCGCGCGGATGTGGATCTGCCGGTTGAACTGGCTTTTGCGCGGAGCCGCGAAGTGATGTTAAACGGTATTTTTGCGCTGTGGCGGATGCTCGCCCGAACCGGGGTTTGCGGGCTCGATTTCGCCTGTATTCACACCATGCTGCGCAATTGCGACGGATTCTGTCATTTCGCCTGTGCCGATGGTTCCGGCGAAAACCGGGCTAAAACCGTCGCTGAATCACTTGTGAAACACCGGTTGCTGAACAAAGGAAAACTGCTGGAAGCGGCCGAAGGCGCCATCGTCGGTTTTACCGGAGGACATGACCTGAAACTGAGCGAGGTCGAAGAGGTTATGGCGGCCGTACAGGAAAAACTGCCGGACGATGTCTGGCTCAATTTCGGCATTGTTGTCGATCCGGCTTTTGAAGGACGGATGTCGGTCATACTTCTCGCGGCGGAACAGTGGAAGGAACCGCTGGTCGATTCGGCCAGCCGTCAGCTGGGCTTTTCGTTTAACCGGCGGAAAGTTTCCGAACAGGGAGAACTTCAGCTCGAAGCTGCCGGCAAAGGCGAATTTACCTACATGGATCCGACGATCCACAATAATCAGGATCTCGACGTTCCGACCTATATCCGCCGCGACATTAAACTTCCTCGGTAAAGGGGGTAGGGACGGTTCGATGAACCGTCCGCGGCGCTTTCATCGAAAGCGCCCTACCTGACGCGGAAGTCAGCAAAGCAGCCTATGTTTTGCAGATATTTTTTATTCGTTCTTTCAACCCATCCGGTTAAATCGTAACCTGTTGCCACGTTGTGTTGCTTTTTAATTGGCGGGGTGCGAATGAGCTGTAGTTGTGAGATAAAGACGCAGGTCGGTGCGATGATTGAGCGCATCGGAACAGGGGCTGAAATGGCGATTCCGCTGTTGCAGGCGGTGCAGGGGGAATTCCGGTATATTCCGATTGAGGCCATTGAATATATTGCCGCGAACACGGAGATGTCCGAAACGAAGCTTTACGGAGTGGCGACCTTTTATTCCCAGTTCCGGCTGGAGCCGGTCGGTGAAAAAATCATCCGGGTCTGCCACGGAACCGCCTGCCATGTGGCCGGTGCGGACGGGGTGACCGAAACCTTTGAAAAGCGGCTGGGCGTTAAAGACGGTGAAACTACGGCGGATGGAAAATATACCCTCGAATCGGTCGCCTGTCTGGGCTGCTGTTCGCTGGCTCCGGTGGTTGCGGTCGATGACGAAATCAGCGCAAAAGTTGACCGTACGGCTGCCGCTGAGTTGATTGAAAAGCTGGAGGGAGGGGCGTAATGGGTTTCAAGGTTTCAGTGGGAATGTCCTCCTGCAATATGGCGGCAGGTTCAAAAAAACTCTTTCAGTCGCTGGAGGCTGCGGGGCTTGATGCGGAACTCAGTATTATGGGGTGTCTGGGAATGTGCCATTCCGAACCGCAAATCCGGGTAACTGATCCGGACGGAAACGAGCACCTTTACCATCAGGTGAATAAAGCCAAGCTGGATAAAATCATCGTCGAGCATTTGCAGAACGGTCGGCCGGTTGAGCAGTGGCTGTTTAAAGCAACTGAAGGAACCGGAGCGGAACTGCTCGGAAAACAGCAACGGATTGTACTCCGAAACTGCGGCGTTATTAACCCGGAAAATATCGATGAATATCTGGAACGCGGCGGATACAAAGCGCTCGAAAAAGTACTGAAAGAAAATGACCCGGCGGCGTTGTGCGAAGCGGTGCTGGCTTCCGGATTGCGCGGCCGCGGCGGCGCCGGTTTTTTGACGGGGCTGAAATGGAAGTTTGCGTTGGCTGAGCAGAATGAAAAGAAATATGTCATCTGCAATGCCGACGAAGGCGATCCGGGTGCATTTATGGATCGCACGACATTGGAGAGCGATCCGCACGCCGTGCTCGAAGGGATGGCGATACAGGCTTTCGCAACCGGCGCAAATGAAGGCTATATTTACTGCCGCGCGGAATACCCCTTAGCCGTTGCCCGTTTAAAAGGTGCCATTGCGCAGGCGGAAGAAAAGGGCGTTTTGGGGAGCAATATTTTCGGTACCGATTTCTCGCTGGAACTTCACGTTAAAGAAGGGGCCGGGGCATTTGTCTGCGGTGAAGAAACGGCGCTGATGGCCTCCATCGAAGGGCAGCGCGGTATGCCGAGATTGCGCCCGCCGTTTCCCGCGAAGGCCGGGCTGTTCGGAAAGCCGACCACGATTAATAATGTTGAAACACTGGCGAGTCTTCCGTGGATTATCCGCAACGGCGCCGCCGAATATGCCGCGATTGGAACCGAAAAATCAAAAGGCACAAAGGTGTTTGCGCTCGCCGGGAAAATTAAACGCGGCGGATTGGTCGAAGTGCCGATGGGTATCACCATCAAAGAGATCGTCGAAGAGATTGGCGGCGGAACCGGATCGCACCGGCAGATTAAAGCGGTGCAGATGGGCGGGCCGTCCGGCGGCTGTATTCCGGCGTCGATGCTGAACACCCGGATCGATTACGACGAGGTCAGCAAAACCGGCGCGATTATGGGGTCGGGCGGAATGATCGTTTTGGACGACACCACCTGCATGGTGGATGTGGCGCGCTACTTCCTCGATTTCACCCAGCTCGAATCCTGCGGAAAATGCACCTTCTGCCGGATCGGAACCCGCCGTATGCTCGAAATTCTGACCCGTATCTGTGACGGCAACGGCGTTCCGGACGATATTCAGCT
>QKFE01000232.1 GCA_003252225.1 Kiritimatiellales bacterium
AAGGCCGGTCAGTACAGCTTTCGCCCGAACTTAAAAAGATCGGCAAAAACGAACACGCGGTGAAGGTGAAAGTCGGCGGAATGGAAAAGCCGGTAGCACTGAAGCTGGTCAGCGGCGAAATGACCGTTGATAAAAAAAGCTACAGCGAAGAGGCCGAACTGATTCTCGATGAGCTGATCGTCGGCGAAGGCCCGAACCGGGTGCGGGTCATTGCGGTGTATGCGGACGGGATGGAAGTTTCCAGCGAACCGGTCAGCTTCGACATCACATTTAATACGGAAGAAGAAGAATAAGGCACTCAAAATGGGACGGGCTTGTATTTTTTTCGACCGCGACGGCATTGTGAATGAATCGCCCGGTCCGGGCTATGTTGAACGCTGGGACGATTTTCATCTGACCCCCGGGTTTGTGGCCGCGCTGAAAACCGTGACGGCGAAAGGCTATCCGGCGGTGATTATCACCAATCAGCAGGGCGTCGCGAAAGGGCTGTATTCCGAAGCCGACCTGCTGGAAATGCACGGGAATCTGCGCGCGTTGCTGCGGTCGCACGGGGTCGATGTGCTGGATGTTTTCTGCTGCACCCACTTTGCCGCGGACGGTTGTACGTGCCGCAAACCGAAAGCCGGAATGTTTTTTGACGCGGCGGAAAAACACAGCCTTGATCTTTCCCGTTCGTGGATGATCGGCGACAGCGAAAAGGATGTCGAAGCCGGGCGGAATGCAGGCTGCGCCAAAACCCTGCGGGTCTGCCCGGACGAAGAAAAAACAGCGGCTGATTTCCGGACGGAACATATGGACGCGGTTGCCGCGATTCTCGAAAAGGAACTTGAACCATGCGCACAGTGAAAACAAACAGCCCGGAAGAAACCTGGGAGCTTGCCGGCGAATTGGCCGATAAAATTGAACCCGGAACCGTGATTGCGCTGCACGGCGATTTGGGCGCGGGGAAAACCTGTTTCATTCAGGGCTTTGCCGCCGCCCTCGGAATTGACGAACCGATTACCAGCCCGACCTATACACTGATCGGCGAATACGAAGGCCGTCTGCCGCTGCACCACATCGATCTCTACCGTCTTTCCGGCCCGCAGGAAGCTTTGGGGCTTGGGCTCGAAGAGTATTTCGATGTAAACGGAATCACCGCCATCGAATGGGCCGAACGCGCCGAGGGGCTGCTTCCGCCCGATATTTTGCACATCCGCATCGAAGCCGATGAAACAACACAAACCCGTACCTTCACGATTTTCAAAGAGAACGAAGCATGAAAATTTTCGCCATCGACCTGAGTTCAAAATACGGCAGCATTGCCGTCATTGATAACGGTGAAATCGCCGCCGAACGCAGGTGGGAGGAAAACTATAAAAACCGCCAGCAGCTTTTCGACGCCATTGCCGACATCGACATAGACTGGAATTCCATCGACTGTTTTGCGGCGGGCCGCGGCCCGGGGGCCTTTTCCGGAATGCGGATCGGTTTCACGGTAATCAATTCACTCGCCGCGCCGAACGCCAAACCGGTTTATGCCCTCAACAGCGGTGCGGCCATTGCGGCGCAGATCGGAGCGGAAAAACTGGCGGTGATCGGCGACGCCCGCCGGAATAAAGTTTGGGTCGGTATCTTTTCCGGCACGCAACTCGAAAAAGAATTCAGGCTGATCGATCGCGATGAACTTTTACATGATCTGCCGGCCGGTTCACTCGTCACCAGCCCGGATGCCGATCGCCTCGCGGATTTGCTGGCTGATTACGAAACCCCGGAAGGCGGAAAACCCGTCTATCCGTCGGCCGGTATTTTGGGGCAGCTGGTGCACGAACGGCTCGAAAAGGGCGTTGAGTCCGAACCCTTCGAGCCGCTTTACATGCACCCGCCGGTATTTATCGCGCCGCGCTTCCCGGCATGATTCGGGGTTCCGCCGCAATTCCGTATTCGCGTTTATACGGCAGACAGCTTTTTCCGTTCCGTCTGCCCGATGAGGATGCCGGCGACAATCAGCGCCATCCCGATGAGACTGGGCAGGGTTGGCGATTCGCCCGGAATAAAGATCCAGCTTAAAACCGCGCCGCTCAGCGGAATCAGGAATTTCCAGAGGTTGAGTTTTGAAACTTTGATTCGGCTGAGCAGATAAAACCAGATGGAAAACGCAACGGCGGAAATCGTCGAAAGCCACAGCAGCTGGCCGTAAAAAACAGGGGGGAGTTTCACGTGTGGAATCCCTTCAAAGGGCAGGGCAATCAGCAGCAGTACAACACCGCCGAAAAGCATCTGCGCGCTATTGAGCGCAACCGGATGCAGCCCGCCTTTCCGTTTTGAAACCAGTACATTTCCAATCGCCGAAACAAAGGAACCGCTGAGCAGAAGCATCAGCCCGAAAAACTCTTTGAGTCCGACCGGATTCCACGGTTTGGATGCGAGGCTGATAAATACAACGCCGGCCATTCCGAAAAAAATACTGACCATGGTTTTGCGCTGCATTTTATCGTCGTGCGTCAAAAGATGCGCCATCAGCGCGGAGGCGAGCGGCCCGGCCCCGATCATAATGGCGCCTTCCGCGCCGCGTACCCATTTCATGCCGATGAAAAAAGTGCCGTAGAGATAAATGGTGTGGAAAAAGCTGACGAGTAATACCGTGAAAAACTCGCGGCGCATCAGCCGGAAGGGCGCAAACAGGCTTCCGCATAACGGAATCTGGATCAGTCCGGCCAGTACAAAACGCATTCCCGCCAGATTCAGCGGCGACTGATAATCGAGCGCATGTTTGACCGTGGCAAAAGACGATGACCAAAGCAGGCAGGCAAGTATCGCCATAAGAGTATGGCGTATGGGAATCGTGTTATTCATGGGAGGCAAGGCGGCTTACGCTTTTGCCATGAGCTTTTCGAGATAGACGCGGATCCGTTCTTCGTGGTCTTTATCGCTGCGGTTGAGCTGCTGAAAAACCGTTTCAAGCGATGTTTGCGCGTCTTTATTCATAAACTGTTCAAAGTGCCGTTCGCCGGTTTCCTGTTCCAGTCCGATTGCGATCCGGCAGGCTTCTTCCCGGCTGGGCGGCTGAGTGGTAAAATCCTTGATCATCTCAGAGATCCGCTCGTTGGCAGCCTGTAGTTCGCGCAATGAGTTGCCGATGAGGTCGCTGGGGAATTTTCCGCGCTTAACGAATGAATCCTTTGCGGCGCGAATGAGCGTTGCATGGCTTCTTTCTTCAATATGGAGCTGCCACCAAAACTCATTATCCTGCGGGAACGCGGCGGAAAACAAACGGTAAAGATCGGCGGCATTGAGTTCCAGCGCGATGCTTTGATCAATCAGTTCAATTAGTCGGTTTAATTCCATAACGAAATCAATTTTTCGCAGGTGCGTTATACATTGTCGAGCGGTCTTTGTGGGTTTTTAATGTATCATAATCCCCTCGGCTTAATCCTGATTTCAAGGAACTTGCACTTTTGCGGGTGCGTTATAAACTCCGACTGAATGAGTCATATTTTATGGGTATCGACGCACAGGAATTTTTATGCGCAGAACTGCCGACGGTATTTCGCCCGGAACTGGGAACGGTGCTGATCGCCGGTGCGACCGGATATATCGGCGGACGGCTGGTTCCGGAACTGATCGGGCGCGGTTATCGCGTTCGGGTGATGGTACGCGCGGAATCGCCGGAATACCGCGAACGCTGGCCGGAGGCGGAAATAGCCGTGGCCGATGCACTGGAAAAGGATCAGCTGCTCGATGCGCTCAGCGGGATTGATACAGCCTATTACCTGATTCACTCGATGCTCATCGGCCCGAAAAAATTCAGCGATGCCGATACGCGGGCCGCCCGTAATTTCCGGGAAGCCGCGGAAGCGTGCGGCGTTAAACGGATTATTTATTTAGGCGGATTGGGCGATACCCGAACCACTCTCTCAACGCATTTGGCCAGCCGTTCGCAGGTGGCCAAAGAGTTTAAAAACGGCGGCGTCCCGACGACCATTCTGCGCGCCGCCATTATCATTGGATCCGGTTCGGCTTCGTATGAAATGATCAACCATCTCGTCCGGAAAATTCCGCTGTTTCTTGTCCCGGCGTGGGCCAAAACAAAATGCCAGCCCATCGGTCTGCGCGATGTCATCAAATCACTCGTCGGTGTATTGGAACTTCCTGAAACCGCCGGACGGACGTTTGATATCGGCGGGGCCGATATTTTGACCTATGAACAGATTCTGAAAACACACGCCGGTATTCTCGGAAAAAAGCGGCTCTTCATGCCGTCGCCTGTTTCAAATATCAGCTTCTATTCCTACATCACCAGCCTGCTCACCCCCGTGCCCGCCGCCATCACATGGTGTCTGATGGAAAGCGTCACGCACGATGTCATCTGTCAGGAAAATGAAATTACCCAACTCATCCCGTTCCGCCGCATCTCCTGCAAAGAGGCACTGGTGTTTGCGCTTTCGCGCGAAGAGCAGGATGCCGTGCACACCCGCTGGTCCGACAGTTATCCGCCCGATTACGAACTCGCCATTAAACTGCGCGAAATCGACGGCCCGCCCACTTACACCAGTTCCTATTCGCTCGTGACCGACAAAACGGCCCAAGCCCTGTTCCAATCCATCACCCGCATCGGCGGGCAGCAGGGCTGGTTTCACAGCACCTTCCTGTGGAAAATCCGCGGCGCAATCGACCGCCTTTTACGGGGCGTCGGAACCACACGCGGCCGCCGCAGTTCGGGCACATTACGCGTAAACGACGTCGTCGATTTCTGGCGCGTTGAAGAAATCGTCGGTCAATGCCAGCTGCTGCTCCGCGCCGAAATGAAAGTCCCCGGCTATGCCTGGCTCGAATTCCGGGTTGATCCCGTTGCCGGCGAAAAAAACCGCCTCTCCGTCAACGCCTATTACAAAACCAAAGGTTTCTGGGGCCGCGCTTACTGGTATATTTTCCTGCCCTTCCATCACTTTATTTTTGACGACCTGATCAAACAGATCGAACGGCGCAGTAAATAAGGGGGTGGGGCGCGGGGAGGGGGAGCGTGAAACCTGAAATTTGAAACGTGAAATCTGAAATTTTAAATCCGGAATTTGAAACGTGAAATTTGAAATGTGAAATCCGGAATTTGAAATGCTCCCTTCCATCGAAATGCATTGAAGAGGAACTTCTATTCAATCGGCCCCATGCGGTTGAGCGGCCAATAAATCGTGCTCGCTCGGCCGATAATATCACGGCGTTTGATCGGGCCGAAAAAACGGCTGTCGAAGCTTCTGCCCCGTCCGGTATTGTCGCCGACCACAAAATATTCATTCGCCTTCAGCTCAAGCATATCCGTGTGGTGCGAAAGCAGCCCGGCGTTTTCATATTCAAAGGAGGTAATGATCTCCGGCTCTTTCAGCGGTTTGCCGTTAACCAGAATATACGGCGGGGAAATCCGAATGCGGTCGCCGGGGAGGCCGACAATCCTTTTGATATAGGTCGTGCCGCTTTTTACGTTCGGGGCATCCATTCCATCCGATGAAAAGACAACCACATCGCCGCGCTGCGGTTCGCCGAAGAGATACGAAAAGCGCTCAACCATAATGTGGTCGCACCCGTACACCGTGCCGGACCACATCACTTCGCCGTCTTCCAGCTCTTTCTTCGGCCAGAAGGAGGCCAGCGCATAGCCGGGAATGTGGTGAAGCACACCGCCTACCTCAAAAAGAATCCCTTCCGGGCCCATGCGGAGCTTTTCAACTTTGCCCTCATTTTTTGCGCGGAACTCTTTGTAGCTTTTGCCGCGGATCAGCCAGTCGTACGAGCTGGTCTTTTCCTGTTCCTTCGTGGAAGAGGTTCCGCGCAGAGTGGGGTACATGCTCTGTGCCGGCGTTTTAAACGAAGTAACCGTCAGCTCTTCGCGCACGATGACAAACACCATGTTGATCAGCAGCAGGATGACGAAAAATTCCAGCCAGCCTTTGAACCCCATGCGCGGAACGGCGCGAACGGAGCGGATAATCAGGACGATGAAAAGTAACGGCATCAGAACCAGATTCATAATCAGTCCGGCGGCGATGGCGAACCGGAACGGAATGGCGGAAATACTGGTTGAAAAAACGGAAAGCAGCATCAGCGTCAGCAACCAGACGATTCCCGCCTTTTTCCGGCCCGACAAAAAATGCGCCGAACCGGGCAGCAGCAGTCCGAGAATCAGTCCGATCCAACGGGGGTATGTTTTCCTGGTTTCGTTCAGTTCCATTGGAGGGGGTCGAGTTTGTAGTAGGCTTTCAGTTCTTCGTACAGCTCCGGATGATTACCGCTCAGTTGTTTCGGTTGTTCAAAAAAGGTTTCGGTGGCGACGGCGAAAAATTCCGCCGGGTTGGTCGCGCCGTACTTATCCATAACGCTTTTCCGTCCGAGCTCCGCGTCGTTGACCAGCTCTTCAAATTCGCTGCTGCATACCTTTGCCCACGCAGAATAGGCGGAACGCTCTTCGAGAATCGGCGCCCCGTCGGCCGCGCCGTCCTCCTGATCGAGCTGGTGGGCGAATTCGTGAAATACCACATTGTGGCCGTCCACAATATTATGCGCGCCGCGCAGCACGCTGTTCCATGCCAGCACCACGACGCCGCAATCCCACGATTCGCCCAGCCGCGCCTCCGGCCCGTTATCCCCGCCGAACAGGCCTTTCCGCCCGCTTTTATACGTGCCCGGATAAAGGATGATTGTTTTAAGGCGCGGATAAACTTCGGTGTCGCGGCCGATCAGCAGCATACAAGCCTGCGCCGCGACCGTGACCTTGATTTCATCCGTAATTTCAAGGCCGCCCTGCCCTTCGAAAACCTTGTCGGCCAGAAACAGCTGAATATAGCCGTTCAGCTTTCGGCGCTGTTCCGGATTCAGCTTCGCCGCAATCGGCAGGTTTTTTTCGATGGCTTTTCGCCAGGTTTCCGGAAGCGGGGTGTTGAATAGTTTATCGTGTTCTGCCCGCCGTTTCCAGACTGCCGCAATGGAGGCGACTGCAAGAAGAAGCAGTGCGGCGGCAGCTGTGATAAAGGCGGTCACAAAATCACTTGGTTGGAACTTTATCCAAAAGGGCGCGCGAAATTTTCCGCAGCGCATCCTTCTGTTCGGACATCGGTTTGGTTCGGTCGAGTTTGGTTTCCAGCGATCCGCGCCAGATTTGTTCGCCGGATTTTGCATCGTGCATCAGCACGGTCAGTGT
>QKFE01000034.1 GCA_003252225.1 Kiritimatiellales bacterium
AGGATTCAACGATGCCCGAAACCACGATGTCTTTTATCTTCGCCCCCGCATGGGATGAAAAGCAAAGGACAATTGCTATGATGATAAAGCGTTGGTGACCTGAAAAATACCGCATTAACCCACTCCGAATTTACATATACACATCTATACACAAACTGAATGGGCGGGCAACTGGATTCCGGTTTAAATCTGAATATGGATACGGCGAATAAATGGTTGGATTTTGCCTGCGAAAACTCATCCTCGCAGCAAAGCGAAGAGCAATATAACCGATATCAGGATCCGGTTCCCCGAATTTCAAGGGAGATCACAATTGCGGTCGGATCAACAGAGAGGGTTTCTTCCACGATTTCGCCCGAAGAAGAAACCGTACAGGTTGAGCAGGTTGAACACGATCCGTTGCATTTTGAAAGCGCATAGCGAAGCCGCCCTTCGGCATCGAGCTGCCTCAAATAGGGATCGAGCAATTCGGGCTCTATTTCGAGATTCAGCGCCAGATTCCCAACGGTCATCATGCGGCGCGGCGTGAGAACATCCATGATTTTATTCAGCATTTTTTTCTCCGGTTGTTCTCTCCTCCAACCGTGCGCAAACCTTAGTACCTAATTTCGGCGATGCGCGAGAAAGTTTTAAAATGAATTCGTATTTAGATGCGGTGCCAGTAACGTGAGGAAAAATATGAGGAGAAATCGCATGAAAAATTTGGCCCTGTTTCACCGATCACAGAAACCGCTTGGTATATATTGGAGGGCGACGCTTCGTCGGAGCCATCTCCTGCATATTGGCGGCTCGGACAAAGCCTCGCCCTCCAGAAAATCTATTTTTTGCGCCTGGTTTTTTCCGGTGGCATTATCCCTGTTTGCATTGCCTGTTTTGGCGGAATCCCAATGGGAAACACTCGAAACCAAGGGCGAACCCGTACCGCGCCATGAGGCGGCGTTTGTTGAATTCGGGGGAGAGTTTTATCTTTTGGGCGGCCGCGGAATCCGCCCGGTCTGTATTTTAAACCCGGAAACCATGGAATGGCGCCAGGCCTCGAAACCGCCGATTGAATTCCACCATTTTCAGCCGGTGGTTTTTGACGATAAAATCGTGATTGTCGGTGCGATGACCGGGCCTTTTCCGAAAGAGACTCCGGTGGAAAAGGTGGTGATTTACGATCCGAAAAAGGACGAGTGGAGTTTTGGGCACGATATCCCCAAAGAGCGCCAGCGCGGCGGAGCCGGGGTGGTTTTGGTGGATGACAAAATCTATATCGTCGGCGGAATCGTGAACGGCCACATCGGCGGTTTTGTCGATTGGTTTGATCAATATGACCCCAAAACCGGCGAATGGAAAAAACTCACCGATGCCAAACACAAGCGGGATCATTTTCAGTGCGCCTATCTCGACGGTAAAATCTATGCCGCCGGCGGACGCACCACCTCGCAGGGAACCGGACAGCTCTTTGATCTCACCGTGCCCGCAGTGGATGTGTATGACCTTAAAACCGGAAAATGGAGTGTGTTGATCGAAGATCTCCCTACCCCGCGCGCCGGAAACTCAACCGCGACAATCCATAAAGACATCGTTGTTGCCGGCGGCGAAAGCATGGCGCAAAACACCGCCCACACCGAAGTCGAAGCGTGGGACACCGAAAACGAGTGCTGGCACAACTTCCCCCCGCTCAACTGCGGCCGCCACGGAACCGGGCTGATTCTGCACAATCAGTATATTTACACCTGCTCCGGCTCCGGCAACCGCGGCGGCTCCCCCGAACTCAAATCCACCGAACGCCTTAAACTCGACTGATGCTGCGGAAGCAGGATTTGCTTTTCCCGCCAACCGTAATTTCATGGGTATGGAAAATGGAGGGCGAGGCTTCGTCGGAGCCCTTCAAAAAGGCCCTCTTTCGCAAAGAGGGGGAAGTTTTGCATCCCGGCGAGGATTTCGAGATCGAGCAGTTTGAGCGGCTGATGGAACGTCACTTTCAGCCAGGGGTCGGTTTCGGTTTTGGTGCGTGCCACCGATTTCATGGCGGGATGTCCGCTCATATTGCGGTCGATCGCGCGGGCGGGCAACATACTGGACAAATTGCCAGTAGTCCCGACAGCGCAATTGCCCTAATTGTGACAATGCAATTGAGGAGAAAAGGTGGTAGATTTCGGCCCTTAACAGATACCGATTAAGAGGTTTGCCGCGTTTGACGGTCGGGCAGTTTCATCGGGTAATAAAATGTCCGATGTCGGTTCTGTACAAGTTTTAAGTCGGTTTCTACAAGACGCAGGCTGGATGCACCGGTATGTTTTGCGGCACAAATGAAAGGAGTGCCCTTCAGTTGACGGCCCGGTAACGGCAATGACTTAGGGCAGAAAATAGGTTGTAAAATCAAAGGGAACGGCCTATAAAGCGGATTTGTTTACTAAATACACAAATTATTCAGGGGAATAACCATGGCTATGAACAGAAACCAATTCATACAAACAGCGGCCGCAAGCACCATGCTTGCAACGCTCAAAGCCCGCGCAGTGGAAAATGCGGAACTGGCCGCAAAGAAAGATCCGGATCAGCTGAATATCGCCCTGATCGGGGCCGGCGCACAGGGCCGTATTCTCGCGGAATCGTGCGTGCGCATTCCCGGCATCCGTTTTAAGGCGGTGTGCGATATCTGGGAAAACTACAATCTGCGCAACACCGCCCGCTACATCTATTCACAGCAGCGCGAAATGCCCAATGCCTACATCGACTATAAGGAAATGCTCGCGGCGGAAAAAGACGGGCTCGACGCCGTGGTGGTCGCCTCCCCCGACTGGATGCACGCCGAACACGCCAACGCCTGCATGGAAGCCGGACTGCATGTTTACTCCGAAAAGGAAATGAGCAACTCGCTCGAAAAGGCGGCCAGCATGATACGAACCTCCCGGGCCACCGGCAAGCTGCTACAGATCGGCCACCAGCGCCGTTCCAACCCGCGCTATCTCCACGCCGTTGAAAAACTGATCCACGAAGAAAAACTGCTCGGGCAGGTCACCACTGCCGTTGCGCAGTGGAACCGCGCTAAAGCCGACGATATCGGTTTCCCGGCAAAATTCCCGATTCCCGCCGAAATTCTCGACCAGTACGGCTACAATTCCATGCGCGAATTCCGTAACTGGCGCTGGTTTAAAAAATATGGCGGCGGCCCGATTGTGGACCTTGGCTCGCATCAGATCGATATCTTCGAATGGGTCTGGGAAACCCAGCCGCGATCCGTTATCGCCTCCGGCGGAACCGACTTTTACAAAGACCGCGAATGGTATGACAACGTGATGTGCATCTACGAATATGAAACCCCCGAAGGCATCGCCCGAGCGTTTTACGAAACACAGACCACCACTGGTCGCGGCGGATTCTCCGAAGCCTTCCGCGGCACCAACGGCTACCTCGAAATCGCCGAAGTTCCCGCTCAGGGCAACGCCGTTTTCCGCGAAGCCCACGCCCCCGAAGC
Source organism: Kiritimatiellales bacterium (assembly GCA_003252225.1). Taxonomy (GTDB): domain Bacteria; phylum Verrucomicrobiota; class Kiritimatiellia; order Kiritimatiellales; family Pontiellaceae; genus Pontiella. Next base: position 3,467 of record QKFE01000034.1, read on the forward strand.
GCAGTGGGAAGCCCTCGCTGCCAAAGGACTGATCAAAAACAAACCCGCCGCAATCAAAAAGGTCGCCACCAAAAACACAGCCGTTGACGTACGCGTCACCAAAGCCGCCGAAGGCTGGCCGCTGCCGGTCGACCTCTCCAAACCGGCCCACCAGCCGCACCTCGAAAACTTTTTCAACGCCATCCGCTACGGCACCGAACTCAACTGCCCCGGCGAAAAAGGCTACGAAACCGCCGTCGCCGTTTTGGCCGTTAACCGCGCCGTTGCCACCAACCAGAAAATTGAATTCAAAGAATCGGACTTCCACGTATGAAACAAAATTTCGAATTTCGATTTTTGAATTTCGAATTCCGGGTCTGTGACAGCCTCAAATCGGCAATCAAAAATCAAAAATCAAAAATCACCGCAGGCGTTGCGATCGGAGCAGCGCTTGCAGCAAACGCTTCTCACTTCGACGGATCGCGCACAACGCCGGTTCACCGTATTCCGCTGACGGCGGAAGACGGCCAACCGATCGTCTCTTCCGTCCCGAATACCCTCCCGATGTCCACCCGGATGACCTGCGGGGCCTGCCACGATTACGACGAAATCCATTCCGGCACCCATTTCGGCGGAGCCGGTCAGGGCCGCGCCACGGAACCGTGGATTGCCGTCGACGAAAAAACCGGCATGCAGATTCCGGCCGATCGGCTGCATCTTTCCGCATGGGAATTCACAAAACGCTTCGGCTCCCACCTGCCCGGCGGCGGAGTGAGCGATCCGGCCGACAAACTGGCCGATCCGGATGCGCGCTGGGATATTTCCGGCGGCCTCGAAATGAACTGCCTCGCCTGCCACAATCTGTCGCACCGGCAGGATATGACCGAATGGACCAAACAGATCGGCCGCGAAAATTTCCGCTGGGCCGGAACGGCGGCCGCCGGATTGGGCGAAGTCGGAGGAATGGCATCGCGTATGCCCGATTGGTGGGATATCTATCTCGGCGGAAGCCCGGACGATAAATCCTACCGCGTCCCTCCGACCGTTAATTATGACGAAACCCTCTTCGACTCCAAACACCGCGCATGGCTCGACATCGGAAAACCGATGAATCGCAACTGCCTGCAGTGCCACTCGACCCATCCCGTCGGTTCCAGCCGGATGGAAGTTCCCGGTGATGTTCACGCAGCCGCCGGCCTTTCCTGCACCGACTGCCACCGCAACGGCGAAGACCACCGGATTCTGCGCGGAACGACCGAAACGATGAGCTGCGCCGCCTGCCACGAAGAGGGCGGAAAAATTGCCGGTCAGGCCGGTGCAATGACGGCTCACCACAAAGGACTGCCGCCGGTTCATTTTGAAAAAATGACCTGTACCGCCTGTCACTCCGGCGCCGCACCGGCAGACGAACCGACGGTGATCCGTACCTCGCGCGCCAACAAACTCGGCATTTACGGCCGGGCGCAGTGGTACACCGATTCGCCCTTTATCGTTGAACCGGTTTTTGTGAAGAACGACGACGGTAAAATCGAACCCCGCCGTATGATGTGGCCGGCTTACTGGGCCGACGCAAACGGCGAGCCGCTTCCCGAAGAAACCGTCACGGAAGCCGCCGTCGGAATTCTCGACACCGCCAACCAGATTGCCGCCGTACTTGCCACCTTCGGCAACGCCGAAAACGAATCCGGCGAACTGGTCGCCCCCGGCGATCCGGTGTTTATTTCCGCCGGTAAAGCCTATGTGCAAAACGCCGACGGCGGACTCGATCTCATTGGCGAAAATGGGCTGAATATTGCGTGGGCATGGAAAACCCCGAGCAATATCGTTTCCACGATTCCGGAATTCGATGTGAACGCCAAAGAAGTTGAAATGGACGCGGAAGCCGCAATCAAAAGCGTCATGAAAGCCTTCGAGCCGGTTGAAGTCGTTGCCGTAACGAAAGGCCGCCTTTTCAGTATCGGCGAAGACGGCTGGCTGGCCGGAACCAACACCGCACTGGCCGACGGATGGTACACGAAAGACGGCGAACCGCTTGTCACCCCATTTGCCGAAAAGGCCGTAACCGATGTGATCGGAACAACCAAATCCTTCAACGAAGAACAGGTGGCCGCCGTACTCAAAAAGATCGGTAACGGAGCAACCTATATTGCCGCCGGACGCATGTTCAAACTCGAAGGCGACAAATTGACGGATATCGATCACAAAGCCGCCGAACCGGTTTCATGGCCGCTGGGACACGATGTGCGCGGAAGTGCTCAGGCGCTCGGCGCCACGAGCTGCAAGGATTGCCACGCATCCGATTCCGCCTTCCTCTTCGGCAGCGTTACGGCCACCAGCCCGCTGCTGACCGATAAAGCTCAGACTGTTTCCATGCACGAATTCATGGGCATCAGCAAAGGCTTCAATAAAATGTTCGGAACCACCTTCAAGGTGCGCAAAGCGTTCAAATGCTACATGAGCAATATGGCCCTGCTGCTGACCCTGATCGTACTGGCCGCCGGCCTGCCGCTGATTTACAGACTCGTCACGAACCTTTCCGAAAAAGAGTTCGAAACCAAACCGGTTAAAATGGCCCTGATGGGCGCCATGCTGATTCTGGCACTGACCGGATTCCTGTTCGGCTGGCCCTTCAGCTATCCGCTCGGCGGATTCCCGCTGCTGACGCATGTCGGTGCCGGTGCGCTCTACGCCGTCGTCCTGCTGGTCTGGGCAGCGCTCCGCGTAAAATCGGCCGGTGTTTGGGGCTGGGCATTAATCGTCAGCGGCATTGTGCTGATTCTCAGCGTACTGATCGCCATGTTCCCGCTCCTCGGAACCCACGGGCAACACAACGCCATCGTGATTCACCGCATTGCCGCCATCGTGAGCATCGCGGCCGCCGTACTGGCCTGCCGCACGGCGAAAAAACAACAGTAACCGATTCGGGGCCTGAAGCACGCAAGGATTTCCTTTTTAAAGCTTCAGGCCCTTTTTTTATCCCATGGATACCGAAACCCACAGCTTTGAGCATGAAGCCATGACCACCCTTTTCGGGGTGATCATCGCCGGCCACGAACGGGAATATGCCCGGCAGGCGGCCGGGGAGGTTTTCCGCGAAATCGACCACCTCGAAACCCTGCTGAGCAAATACAATCCGGGCAGCGACATCGGGCAGATCAATCTGCTCAAACCCGGGCAGTCCGCCCGGGTGGGCCATGAAGTGATCGAATGCCTTGATACGGCAATCTGGGCGCATAAAGTTACCGGCGGGCTGTTCGATCCAACGCTGGGAACCGGCTTCCAATGGCTTAAAATTGACCATGAAAATTTTACCGTCGGCTGGAGCGAAAAAGGCAAAGGCGAACTGGATCTCGGGGGTGTCGGAAAAGGCTACGCGCTCGACCATGTGATCTCCATTCTCGACGACTGGGATATAAAAGAAGCCATCCTCAACGGCGGCGACAGCACTGCGCTGGCACTCGGCAAAGAGTGGACATTAGGCGTCGGCGGGCCGTGGGGAGAAAAAACCGGAATCACAGAAGTTAAACTGAAAAACCAGGCCTTGAGCGGCTCCGGCACGGAAGTCAAAGGCGCGCATATCATCAACCCGAAAACCGGCAAACCGGCAAAACGCCACCTTGCGGCCTGGGCGATCCACCCTTCCGCCGCAAAGTCCGATGCGCTTTCAACCGCCTTCA
>QKFE01000133.1 GCA_003252225.1 Kiritimatiellales bacterium
TCCGAAGCCTATGAAGTGCTCAGTGATACCGATAAAAAGGCGCGCTACGACCAGTTCGGCCATCAGGCCTTTGCGCCCGGCGGGGGCGGTTTTGGCGGCGGCTTTGGCGGCGGCTTCCACGATGCGTCCGATATTTTCGAGCAGGTGTTCGGCGGCGGGTTCAATATTAATGACCTGTTCGGCGGGGGCGGCGGCCGTCGCCGGAATACCGGCCCTGCGCGCGGTTCCGATTTGCGATACGATCTCGACGTTGATTTTGAGGAAGCCGCGCTGGGTTCTCACCGTACGCTGACCCTGCCGGTGGCCGAAACCTGCAAACGCTGCTCGGGCAGCGGCGCCGAACCCGGGACTTCAAAGAAAACCTGCCCCACCTGTCAGGGCCGCGGCCAAGTGACGTCCGGCGGCGGGTTCATCCAGTTTTCGCAGACCTGTCCTTCGTGCCACGGCGCGGGGGAAACGATCTCCAATCCGTGCGGCGAATGTAACGGAGCGGGCAGTAAAAAAGAGCGCAAAACGATCAAGCTGCGAATTCCGGCGGGCGTCGAATCCGGCTCGCGCCAGCGGCTTCCGGGCAAAGGCGAAGCGGGCGCGCGCGGCGGCCCGGCCGGTGATCTGTTTATTGTTTTCCACGTGCGCGACCACGAGTTTTTCAAGCGCAATGACCTCGATATTTACTGCGAAGTTCCGGTGCCTTTCCACATCGCAATGCTTGGCGGCGAAATTGAAGTGCCGACCATTCACGGCGGCGCAAAGCTGAAAATCCCGGCGGGCACCGAAAGCGGTAAAATTTTCCGCCTGCGCGGGCAGGGCGTGGTGGACAGCGCCCACGGACACGGCAAGGGCGACCAGAATGTGATGGTGAAAATCGAAGTGCCCACGCGCCTTTCCGGCAAAGAGAAAAAGGCGATGCAGAAACTGTGCGAACAGCTGCACGATAACCACTTCGAGGAAACCATTCAGATGAACAAAATGGCGAATAAATTTTACGAGCGCAAAAAAAAGCTCGAATCGGAGTAGGTTTTTTAACCGCAAAGAACGCGAAGATTCGCGAAAACAAGCCCGCTGCTTTTTTGTGACTTTTTGTGGTCTTTGTGGCTATCCTCTTTTCATGCGCGTTAATTCATTAGTTGAGCCGACTGAATTGGTGAAGGAGAGGGCGGTGCTTTCGGCGGAAGAATCGCACCATTTGGCGCGGGTTTTACGGGTACAGCCGGGGCAGGAAATCACGCTGTTCGACGGACAGGGCGGGGTCGCTGAAGGCGCCGTTGATTCCGTTTCAAAATCTGCCGTTGAGGTGAAAATTTTAAAACGGTGGACGGTGCCGAAACCGGCGGTTGAAATTGACCTGATACAGGCGGTTCCGAAGCCGGACCGGTGGGAACTCGTTCTGCAAAAGGCGGTCGAACTGGGGGTTACAACCATTCGCCCGGTTTTGACGCAGTGCACCGAATTTAAGCCCAATCCGAAAAAGCAGGAGCGCTGGGAAAAAATAGTGCTCAATGCGGCGCAGCAGTGCGAAGTACGCTGGCTGCCGGAGCTGAAACCGCTCGAAAAATGGCCGGCGATTTCACCCTTATTTTCCGGTTATGATCTGGTTTTGATCGGCTCGCTTTACGAAGGCGCAAGGCCGTTCCGCGAAATTCAGATGCAGGGCCGGAAAAAAGTGGCTCTGCTGATCGGACCGGAGGGGGATTTTACGGAAGAAGAGGTTGCTTCCGCCGTTTCCGCCGGCGCGGTTCCGGTCTCTTTCGGCGACCGCATCCTGCGGACGGAAACCGCCGCAATTTTCGGTTTAAGTGTGCTGGCGTATCAGCTATTGTGACGGCCTGTTTTTAACCGCGGATGAACGCAGATTCACACCGATCCAATCCGGATTAATCCGAGTGTATCTGCGGTTCTTCTTTCAGCTGGAATGGGATTTTTTATGAATACAACCGTAATTGCTTTGGCCAACCAGAAGGGCGGGGTGGGGAAAACGACGACCGCCATTAATTTTTCCGCCTGTCTGGCCGAGAAACGTAAAAAGGTGCTGCTGGTTGACCTCGATCCGCAGGCGAATGCGACGAGCGGGCTGGGGCTGGAAAAGGGGTTCGGGGCGAGTATTTTCCCGGCCCTGCTGGGCGAAACCGACGGGATGAGCCTGATTAAAGAAACCGGAATTAAAAACCTCGATATCATTCCGTCGGAACTCGATCTGGCCGGGGCGGAAATTGCGATCGCGCGGGAAGACGACTATCTGCACAAGCTGAAAACCGTGATGGATCCGGTGATTGAATCCGGCAGATATGACTACATCATTATGGACTGCCCGCCCTCGCTCGGCATTCTTTTCATGAATGCGCTGAATATTGCGCACGAAGTGATTATTCCGATTCAGTGCGAATATCTGGCGCTCGAAGGATTGGGCGTAATGGTGGACATCGTGAACCAGATCAGCGAAGCCGGAAACCCGAATTTGCATATCAGCGGAATTCTGATGACGATGTACAACGTCAGCACCAACCTTTCGCAGCAGGTGGTACAGGAGGTGGTGAAGCATTTCGGTGACCGTGTTTTTGAAACGCTGATTCCCCGGAATGTGCGTCTGGGCGAAGCGCCGAGCTACGGGAAAACCATCATTGATTACGATCCGCATTGCGTCGGTTCCGCCGCCTACCGCAACCTCGCGAAGGAATTCATTAAACGCCAGCAGAAAACCGACGGGCCGACGGAAGACGCGTTGCCGACGCTTTCGGATGTGATCGGCGCGCAGGAATAGAACCATGAATAGGCGGCATTTTATCGGATTGCTGGGCGCCGGGGCGGCAGGTTCCGCGCTGGCCGGAAAGAAGACCGGAACGGCCCCGAAATATGTTTTCCTGATGATCGGCGATGGAATGGGCGTTGCGCAGCGTGATGTCGCGGAGCGCTTTGCCAAACTGATGGTTCCCGGTCGAAAGGACGGGTTGCGAATGAATCGCCTGCCGGTTGAGGGATTGACGGCAACCGAAAATATTAAAGGCGAAATTACCGATTCCGCTGCGGCCGGAACCGCGCTGGCCTGCGGGCAGAAAACCGCCAACGGTCTGCTGGGGCTTGCCGAAGATAAAACGACCCCGCTCAAATCCATCGCGTTCGATGCGCTGGCCGCGGGGAAAAAAGTCGGTATTGTTTCCGATGTTCCGATTGATCACGCCACGCCCGCCGCGTTTTATGCACAGGTGCGGGGCCGTTCGATGTTTTATGAAATCGACGAGCAGCTTCCGAAATCCGGGTTCCACTATTTTGCCGGCGAACCGATGCTGGGCCGAAATAAGGCGAAAGGAAAAACGCCGCCGAACGAGCTGGCCGAAAACGCCGGATACACCTGTGTTGAGACCCGCGCCGCTTTCGATGCCCTCAAACCGGGCGGCGGAAAAGTGCTGGTTGAGCATCCCGTCCGGTACAACATTGAGGGCCGCCCGGAAATCCCGCTATCCGATTTCACCCGTAAAGGCATTGAACTGCTCGACGGCGAAAACGGCTTTTTCATGATGATCGAAGGCGGAAAGATTGACTGGTGCGGACACGCGAATGACCTGCTTTCCAATATTCACGAAACCCTTGCGTTCGATGACGCCGTCGGAGTCGTTCTGGATTTCTGTAAAAAACACCCGGATGATTCGCTGCTGGTGATTACCGCCGACCACGAATGCGGCGGATTGATGATAGATAAAAAAGCGTTCAATCCGCAGTTCCGGGATTGCGCGCAGAAACAGAAATTCCAGTTCGGGTATTATGCAAAGGAAATCACCCGGTGGAAAAAAGCGGGCGGTATTTCCGCGGAGGATGTTTTCGGGCGCATAACGGAAAATCTCGGGCTGAACGGCCTTCCCGCCGACAGCCGCGGGCGGATCAGCTCTTCAATTGAATCTTTCCTTGGGCCGGACGGCACGGATTCCGAGGGCTTGTATGGCCGCAACAACCCCGTCGTTGTCTCCTGTCTGCACGAAGTGGCGGCAACGGCAAATACCCGCTGGATCAGCTTTAACCACACGAGTGCGCCGGTAAAAACCACCGCTATCGGGGTCGGAGCCGAACAGTTCGGCGGTCAGTTTGACAACACCGATATCGCGAAACGGCTGCGAATGATTTTGAGCCCTGTGTCGTGAATCGATAAAACATCGCCTCTTTTCCCGGCTATGTCTCGTGTTTTGGCAGAGAAGACACGCTGATATATTCTTTGACGGATTTGGTAAACGCGCCTTTGAATTCTTCGGCGGAAACCGACCCGTTTTTAATCGCTGTCTTCACTTTTTCCGGCGATAGGCCGCCGATACGGTCGAGCAGCGGAGCCAGTTCTTTTTCAAGGTTCGGAAGTTCGGTGCGCAATTTTTTTATATCCGGTTCGAGTAGAGTACGGTAGCGGTCGCCCAACCGTCTGCGCAGGGTTTCTTCATCGTATTCCACATTCGACGTACTGCGGAACCGAACCTTTAGCCGGACTCCCTCAATCTCCGGATTCCAGACCGTATCACCGCCGTCGCGAAGGTGGCTTTTCAGCTTTTCCTGCAAGGCCTGCTTTCGTTCCTTTAACTCGTGCTCCTCTTTTTGCAGCGTCGTGTATTCCTTCAAGGCCGCCTCAATTTCCGCAGTCAGTTCGGTCATGGCGATCTCTCCTGTCTCTCAGAATCATGGCAGTTCATTTTATTTAAAATTTTCAAGGCAAGTTCTTGGAAATCCCGTTTCGCATCCTGAACGGCGTTGGCATGACTTCCAATTGCACCATCTGCAGATGTTAAATTGAAAATCGGTTTCCGGTGTTCCTGTCCCATGGGGATAAGGCTACGGTAATGTTTGATTGTGGCAAGGCATAAAGGATCATCTGCCTGTTTCATGGTTTCCGGGTTCTGTTGGTTCAGCACGGCGCGACGGTATACTTCAGGGATTTGGTTTACCCATTTTTCGTACGCTTTTACCGGACGATCCAGACGGACACTGTGTTGTTGGCAAACATAACCGATTGCCTCCATTTTTCCTTTGGGTAGTTTGAATTCCGGGTTCGCCTTCGACTCCGTGCTGTCAGTCCAATTATCCAGTCGCTTTTTCCATAGGCTTTCCCAACTTCTCAAGGTAGGTCCCAGATTCTTTAAGCCCTGTAACGAATAGAGGTCGGCTCCCAGCGGAATGACCACGTGATCGGTCGCAATCAGAACCGACCGGTTAATGGCTCCAAGGTTGGGGCCGATATCCACCAGTATTAAATCGGCTTTAACTTTCTTTGAAGCCATTTGCATAACCTGCCAGAACGAAGATAGCATCCGCATTGGGCGATAGAGATTATTGTCATCCATGCCTTTGGGCCATTCACCAGCAAGCGCATCTTCAAATCCGGATAACTCTACATCGCCAGGAATAAGATAAAGATCCGGTGAGACATTTTGTAAAATGGGCTCTTCAATATCGCCCACTTTTGTAAGTGGTTTGACACAGTGATAAATGGTTGACCCCAGTTTTTGCTGTTCCCAGAGCTGCTCAATTTTATCTTCATGCAGAAAGGCTGCAGTAAGATTTGCCTGTGGGTCGAGATCGACAACAACGACCCGTTTGTGCTGACTGGAATACATCCACGCCAAATGGTAAATCAGCGATGTTTTCCCCACTCCGCCTTTGTTGTTAAAAAAAGTTAGAACCGGAGTTTTCATGGTTTTCTCCTGATAACGCATAACACCGTACTTTGGTTGACCTCGAATTGCAGATCAGGATTACCGTTCTTTTTCAATTCACTTTTCGCAACGGCAATCCCTCTCCCGAATGCCTGAATGTAGCCAAAGGTTTTCAACACATCACCGATATTGGGGTTTCGGTAATCCGTGACACCCGGTTGGCCGAAATTCTCAGGGGTAACATTACCGTAAGGGCCGCCCGGGCTGGTGATTTCAATCCGATCGTTAAACCAGTAAACGCGAATTGGAGCATTTGTTCGTTCGTAGGTTCTGTGAAATACGGCGTTATAGAGGATTTGCTGAATTGCCGACAATGGATACGGAGAGTCAAACTCATGTGTAGAGCCTGATGTAATGTCCACGGACGAGCGGTTATGCGCTTTCAGTTTTTCCTCTGTCCTGCGCAGCATTTCAACTACAGCTCCTCCGATTTCTTCTTCATCAATCACGGGATCGGCCAGTTCAAGGCCATCAATCCGTAAAAATTGAATAACTGAACCGGGAATAAAATCCTGAGGGCTTTTGCCGATCGACAGCAGTCCTAAAATAGTCGGCGTAGGGTCGTCTGGCGAAACAATCATCTTGCAGGAAGCCAACCGTTCTTTATAGGAGCGCCCGTTTTCTTCAAGGACATCGACAGCAAATGCCGAAGGCAGAAATTCTGTTTCGAAAATAAGCTGGGATAAATCGCTGATCTTGGCGGAGGGAACAGGGTACAAATCAAATGGCAGATTCTTATAACGCCTCTTTTCGTTTAGAATCCGCTCTTCCTGCTCATTTGCGACTGCCCGTCGCGGGCCGGTCCGAATCCATATTCTTCCGTCATATTTTACGGGCGGCATATCAGAGGGCATAACCGTCACAACAGCCATTTCCACTCCCTTCAGGTTGCGCTTTTCAACCGAAAGCACCGGCAAGGGCAAAATATTTCCGTCTGTTTTCATATCAGCCAAGGTCAATAACAGTTGATCTGTCACTTCAAGATCGCTCGGTTCGCCATTGTCCTTGGCTCCAATAAACAATATCCCCGGTTCATTGTAATTGGGCAAATCATTGGCAAAGGCACAAACGGCCTGTCGGGCTTTTTTCGGGGTATCCCCTTGAAATGACTGTTTTCGCTCTGCTCTGTCCGATTCAGTGTCATTTAGCAGTGTAACTAATTCATCATCTGTAAAACGTTTCATTTCCAGTAACCACCCGTTCTTTTATGCTGAAACCATAGCCAAACAGGAATGAAACCTCAAACCTTGGAGAACCTCAATCTCAATAGTGGATGGCACTTAGGATCCAGGACTGATGCGCCCGGCCAGCTAATGCTCTGCAAATAAATGTTGTATGCTTTTTTGCGGGACATTTCCGCCGCATTTCTTTTTACTCCCGGCATGAAAAAGAACATTCCAATGCCGGACTCAAACGAACAACGGATTCTTGAACGAA
>QKFE01000223.1 GCA_003252225.1 Kiritimatiellales bacterium
GGGTCGATGGTTCCGGAAGGCGCCGATTGCGTCATTATGGTTGAACACACCGAAGAGATTTCCGAAGGCAAAATCCGTTTTTTAAAAAACGACACCAAAACCAATATCTGCTTCAAAGGCGAAGATATTAAAAACGGAGACCGGGTGCTTTCTAAAGGAGAGCTGATTCAGCCGCAGCATATCGCCGTATTGGCCGCCGTCGGCTGCATCGATCCGCTTGTATCGAAACGCCCGCGCGTCGGCATTATCTCCACCGGAAGCGAACTGGTGGAGCCGCACGGAAAAGCAACCGGCCCGAAAATACGCAACAGCAACGGCTGGCAGCTCGCCGCGCAGGTTGAAGAGATGGGGGGCATTGCCAACAATTACGGTATTGCTGAAGACACGGAGGAAGCACTCGATGCCGCCATAAAAAAGGCGATTTCCGAAAACGATGTGCTCCTCCTTTCGGGCGGTGTTTCGATGGGCGACTTTGATCTCGTTCCGGGCGTTTTACAAAGCAACGGCATTGAACTCCTTTTCACGCAGGTTGCGATTAAACCCGGCCGACCGTCAACCTTCGGCATCGGCGGCAACGTGCGCGTATTCGCCCTGCCGGGCAACCCGGTTTCCACCTTTATGCAATTCAAGGTGATGGTTCGCCCGTTCCTTTTCAACATGATGGGACACGCGGAAACGCCCCGGCTGGTTAGGGCCAAACTGGATTGCGACCTGCATTTGAAACCGGCCGACCGTATTGCCGTTATTCCCGTCCACTTTACTGCGCCCGACCGCGTCGAGCCGATCGACTATCACGGTTCGGCCCACATCAACGCGATGTGCCGGACAGACGGGTTTCTGCTCTGCCCCTGCAAAGGAAGTTCCTTCAACAAAAACGAGGAAGTGGATGTTCGACTGCTTTAACAGGCGTATCAATTATCTCCGCATTTCGGTCACCGATCTGTGTAATCTGCGCTGCACCTACTGCATGCCGGAGGAAGGGATCGAGCAGATTCCGCACGGCGATATCCTCTCATTGGAAGAGATCCGCGACATCACCGAAATTGCGGTCGGGATGGGCATCGACAAAGTGCGGCTGACCGGCGGCGAGCCGCTGGTTCGCCGGAATATTGTTTACCTCGTCGAAATGCTTGCGCGCATCGAAGGCATAAAAGACCTCGCCATGACCACCAACGGCATCCTGCTCGACCAATTTGCAGCGCCGCTGAAAAAGGCGGGACTTCACCGACTCAATGTAAGCCTCGATACGCTGGATACGGAGCGGTATCGAAAAACAACCCGCTGCGGAAATGTCGCCGATGTCCTGCGCGGACTGGCAGCGGCGAAAGCAGCGGGATTCAGTAAAATTAAACTGAACTGTGTTATTCATGAAAAAACGGACGAACCGGATGCACAGGCCGTGACGGCTTTCGGCAAAGAGAACGGATTTGAAGTCCGCTTTATCCGACGGATGGATATGCGCAACGGAACCTTCTGGACGGTTGAAGGCGGCGACGGCGGGAACTGCCCCAACTGCAACCGCCTGCGACTGACCAGCAAGGGCGACATTTACCCCTGCCTCTTCAACGACATCCACTATTCGGTCAAGGAGCTCGGCGCCGAGGCGGCGATGCGCGCGGCGGTTGAACATAAACCCGAATCCGGCCACCGCAGCGAAACCAACACCTTTTATAAGATAGGCGGATAATAGGATGACCACGAAATACACCAAATACACTAAATATAGCTCGCCTAGGTTTTCGTGTGATTCGTGTATTTCGTGGTTACAAAAAAGGAATCATCACAATGAATGAGTTGAGCCATATTGGAAAAGACAACCGCCCGGCGATGGTGGAT
>QKFE01000064.1 GCA_003252225.1 Kiritimatiellales bacterium
TCGAGTTCGCCAAAACCGTTTTCAGTGTGCCGGAAAGAGACAGTGCGCCGCCCGATTCCGTTGCGGAATTACCGGTGAATGAACAGTCGGAAAAACTCAGCTCTGTTTCTGTGCCGCCTTCGGCGTAAATTGCGCCGCCTTTTTGGCCGGTGGAATTGTAGAGGAACGTGCAGTTGAAAAAGTCGGCCGTAATGCCCGGCTGTAGGCTGCATCCCCCGCCGGATTCAGGCGCAAAGCTGGATGAAAAAGTGCAGTCATTGGCAGCAAGGCCCGATTTGCCGGATGTCGCGAGGGCGCCGCCGGATTCGGCTGAATTAGAATAAAAGGTGCAGTTCGATAAAATAACGGAACTGGATTGGATATACATTCCGCCGGCGGTTTGGGCATTATTTTTTTCCACCGTGCAGTTGGCCGCAATAAATCCGGTCGTGTTGCTGGGGAAGAAAACGGCCGCGCCGAAACCGTCTGTTTTTTCGCCGTCCGCATTGCCTTTCGAAATCACAAAGCCGTCGATTACACAGTCCGACGCCGCGGTGACGACGTGGTAACAGTTGTCGGAAGTGGAACCTTTCCGGCCGATATCGCCCGAAAGCACGGTCTTATTCGCTTTAAAATTACGCTCGTCCAGCCGGGTTTCATCGCCGCGAAACCCGCCGTACAGTTTAATGCCCGGAACCAGCCGGTAACTTGCGCTCCGGTCATTCCCCGCCGGGGAGTGCGTTCCGCTTTTAACCCAGATTTCCCCGCCGCCGACTTCCACCGCCGCCTCGATCGCCTTTTCTATCGACGAAAAAGCCGCCCCCCAGCTTTCGCCCGTCGGGACTTTTTGCGTTGAACTTTCATCAACGAAAAAAACGGCGGTCGATTTTACCGGCATTTCCTCGGAATAAGAAAAAGGAACCGCCGCAGAAAGGGCACATAAGCTGACCAAAATATTTTTAAGCGTAAACATACCGAAAGAAGTATCATTTCGCCCGTATCCCGCTCAAACCAAAAGCAGTATCTCTTTGCTTCCGAAGGCATTTTTCATGCGGCCCACAAAAACCATAGAAACGGCTTGCCTTCAAATGCCGTCAATTTATACATTCCGCCTTCTTCCACACGGAGAGATGGTCGAGTGGTTTAAGGCGCCGGTCTTGAAAACCGGAGAGGTGCAAGCCTCCGGGGGTTCGAATCCCTCTCTCTCCGCCACCTTCCCTTTTTCCTTAGAGAATGTCGAAATTCCTAAGGGAAAAGGCTTTTTGCTCCACATTTATGCTCCACAAAAGGAGTTAAACAGTTGGGTTTAATGTGGCGGGAAATGCCGTAAGTTATTGGCTTTAAGGGGATTTAAGTGGTGGCTGAGGTCGGACTTGAACCGACGACCTACGGATTATGATTCCGCCGCTCTGACCAACTGAGCTACTCAGCCATTTCCTTAAAAAGGAGTGCAGAAGATAGTTAAACACCCCTGCCTTGGCAAGGCCTATTTTTTGTCTTTTTTCGCGGCAAGTTCGCGCAGAGATTGGCCCTCGGCAAACACATCTTCAATCACCGCTTTCCCTTCTAAAATGCGCACTTCGGCCCAGCAGTTGGTGGTTCGGGTGGCATCGCGCGCGATCCGTTCGGCGCGGGGTGCTTTGGTTTCATCCATGTAAAACCGGTCGAAAGGAATTTCGATGCGAATGCCTTTGGTTTCCCATTTTTCGGTTTCGGGATTTCGGGCGGAATAGATGTTTCTGTAACGGGTTTCGAGATAGGTGCCGGTTTCGGGCGGAGAGAGACTCCAGCCCGAAAAATAGGCAAAACCTTCGGAGTCGGTTTCGACGGTGGCATAGATTTTCTGTTTGTGGTCGAGGTTTTCGCTTTCCTGTTTTTCGCAGAGGATGTGGTCGCTTTCGAAGCCGAGCCGGACATAGCGGCCCTGAAACGGGTCGGCCGGGTCGATGGGGCGGGTTTTGAAGCGGAAGCATTCGCCGTTTTTTAAAACGAGTTCTCGGCTGCGGATCATGCTAACCGGAACGGTGAGCTGCGCGGCGATTACCGCACCCAAAATAAGGGTTGGGAGTTTTTTCACGGCAGCACCTCCATCTGTTTTTTCTTTCGGGCCATGATGAGGTTGACGCTCAGGAATATGGCGCCGAGTGCGATGAATACAATGCCTTTGGCCATGAAACCGAATTCGGCGTCGAAGAAGCGGGTAACCAGCAGGACGGAAAGAACCGCCATTCCGCCGTTGAGCTGGCGTAGTTTGGTGTTCCGGCAGCCGAGCACGATATAAAGGATTCCGAAGGCGAGCAGAAAGGCGTTAAAGATCAGGGCGTTCAGTGTCTCGAATCCGTCGCCGCTGGAAGAGAGCAGAAATCCGGAAATGCTGAGAATTGGAAAGACGGAGAGCAGTATGGTTTCCATCGAGTTTCGACGGAAGGCTTTTACGGCGGCGGCTACCCAGCCGGTCAGCAGGGCAAGGGTGATTCCGCCGTCGAGCCAGTTTCCCCACGGACGGTAGTTCCATCCGAGGCGGAAATGTCCCCAGCCGATGTCGTCCCAGAAATAGGTCCAGGTGAAAATATAGGCCAGAACCGGAATCCCAATCAGCGCGAAGGTTTTGGCGGGGTTGCTCCAGCTGTCGCGATCGCGGTAATAATGAATGCCGAAAAGCCCGGCGGCGCTGAGCAGAGCGGAGTAGGCAACAATCCAGAGGCCGGGTACGGTTCGTTCAAAAACAAAGCCGAGACTCATACACAGAGCGATCAACAGACCGAAAAGACTGACGAGTGTATCCGGCGCATGACGGCTGTTTTTAATCTGCATAATTAGCCGCCCAAAGGCAGGCAGAATCAGGAGCCAATAACCGGCGGCCTGGCCGTAGGTTTCCTGCGCGGCGATGCTCCATCCCCAGGCGAGACCGAGATAGATTAAAAAGGCTCCGGTCGAACGCAGCAGAAAAACCAGCGGAAGAATCAACAGTGCCCAACTGAGCAGAAAGGCCGGGGTGTCGCTGGGCAGGTGATAGGTTTGTCCAATCAGTGCAATCGATGCACCGACCGCCAGCGAATGGAAAATACCCGCCGATTCGCGCAATGCGGTTCCCCCGTTTTTTATCAGCGCAATAAGGCTTAAAACCGATCCGATCATCAGCGGGCAGAAAGAAAGCACCGCCCGTGCGGAACGGCCAAGCTCATCCCAGTTATGGGCAAACAGCAGAATAATGCCCGAACCGATCAGCAGTGAACCGAGAATGGCGAAGGCGATAATCGCCCAATGCACACTGCTTGCCGTTTTTTCCGTGTAGTACGATTTTATCCCAACCGAAACCTCCGGCGAAATCACCCCTTCACTCTCAAGAACCGGAAGCTCCTTTTCCAGCCACTGGAGATGTTTTGCAGATACTTTTCTCATGATGCCTCCCGAAGAGTAATTATGCACACTTTGCCACTGAGCGCAGGTTTTGTTTGAAAGTGTTTCGTCGCCATTGGGTGAAGTTGTCGGAGTAGAGTTTCGTGGCGAGCCGGTGGAAGCCGGTGCGGAGTTCCTGTTCGGTCATATTTTGCGGTCGGAAGTTGAGATCGAAGAGGGTGCATTTTGCCCAGTTGGCGGGTTCGATCAGCCGGTTGCTTTTTTTGAGTCGTTCATACAGCGCGGTTCCGGGGAAGGGGGTCAGAATGGTGATCTGCACTTCGTAGAGTTCGGTTTCGCGGACAAAGTTATAGATGTCGTCAAAGATCGATGTGGTTTGCCCATCGAGGCCGATGATAAAACACCCGTTAACGGTGATGCCGTGCGACTGGATGGCGCGGATGGCTTCTTTATATCGGTTGAAGCGGTGCAGTTTCCAGTTACTGTTCAGTTCAAGGTGGTCGAGCGGGTCGAGTGTCGGGCTTTCGAAACCGATCAGTACCTGTGCGCAGCCGGACTCGCGCATCAGTTTTAACAGCTCCGGATCTTCGGCGACGGAAAGGTCGGTTTCGGTGAACCATTTGATATTCCGTTGTTTCAGTTCCGGCAGCAGGTGTTTCCAATAGGCTTTATTCACAAAGCTGTTGTCGTCGGCAAACTCGATAAACGGATGCGGCCAGATGGAGCAGATTTTATCAATCTCGGCCAAAACCTTTTCGGCGGGTTTCTGCATATAGTGCGAACAAATCAGATTTGACCCGGCGCAAAACTCGCAGCTGTGCGGGCAGCCGCGGCTGGTCTGCACGGTGATGCGGTTATACTTTGAAATATCGAGCAGTTCGTAAGCGGGCATCGGCGCATCGGCCAGATCAAATTCCTGTTTGCGCCCGTCATAAATCAGTTTGAGTTTGCCGGCTTCCGCATCACTCAAAATTTCGAGCCAGACCGGTTCGCCTTCGCCGAGAATGACGGAGGTGGCATATTTCTGCGCTTCGTGCGGCAGGGCGGTGACGTGCGGGCCGCCGATAACCACCGGAATACCTCTGGCGCGAAAACGCATTGCCAGTTCATAGGCTTCATTGATCTGGGCGCTGTAACTGGAAATGGCAACTAAGTCGGGTGTTACACTTTTTGTGACGATCGTCATTTTATCTGTAACACTTAAATCGGCCACTTCGGTATATTCGACACTGTGTTTTTGCGGCGTCATTCCGGCCAGTGTCAAAAGACCGAGGCTGGGCAGCGAAGCAATCTGTTTACTGCGCTCGACGAAGCCGGGCAGGGTAAGTCCGAGTTCGAGTAATTCCGTGTCGCAGGCGCGAATGCCGCTCATGGCGATGAGTGCAATTTTCATGGTTATACCATCCTTTCTATGAATAGAACTGTTGAAAGCAGGACACTGCCTGCGGAGATAAAAAAGAGGTGGCGGAATTTGGGGTTGAATGCGCTGAGGTAACAGATCGTCGGCATGGTGATTGCACCGATAAGCATTAGGGTTGATGCGAGCGGTGCGGAAAGATGGAGTGTTTGCGAAGTAAGCCCTATTCCGAGATTCAGGAATCCGATGCCGAAAAATGAAATATGAGCCAATCGGATCAGACGGCGCGGCCAGGAGGTGTAGCCGCCGAGCCAATCCTGTCGGTGGAAAAAGAGCCCGGGAATCGCGCCGGAAATACAGCCGAATGCAAAACCGATCCATGCTGCGGCGATATTAATCATGGGATGCCTCCTTCGGGGCCGACAGGATGTCGGCGGTACGTATCGCAGGCATCTTGCCTGCTTTGTCGAATGATCCGTGTTTAAGGAAGTGTTTGGTCTGCTTAATTACCTTCTTGTTGCGCATCATGCAGGCGTGGGTGGCGTGGATGCAGATGTAGTCGGAGTAGGTTTGCGGTTTGACGCGGGCGAGGGAAACCTTGCCATCGTCCGGGCCGGGAATCAGCATGGATAGGAACGGGTTGATCGTACGGTCGCCCGCAATGATGCCCAGTTCAAAATCCGGAGCTTCCAGCCGGAGCGGATGGCTGTTAGTTCCGGTGCCCAGCTGATTCCCGGCCGGCCCGTTGATCCATTGAAACGGTTTGAGTTTTCCCAGCTTGTCCGGTACTTCGCTGCCGCGGCTCGGCGGCGCAAGCATAACGACCCTTCCGAGGTTCGGGATTTCGTGCTGCTCTATCCATCCGGGCAATGTCGCCGGTGTTATACCAGCCGTCATTCAAAACGGCGGACGTTTTTTCGGGCTGGTTGAGATAGCCCTGCATTACGTTTGGTCCTTTGATGTGCATCAGACCATCTTTGCCGTCGGAAAGGATCGCGCGGGTTTCGGGATCGACGATCCGCACGGCAACGCCGGGGAGCGGAAGCCCGGCGCTGCCGGTGCGGAGGCCGTGTTTGGTGCTGAGCAGGGCGACGGGAGAAAGCTCGGTGCAACCGTAGCCTTCCATCGGGCGGATGCCGAAATTTTTCTCGAAAGCATCGGCCAGTTCTGTGCGCAGTTTTTCGCCGCCGGTAATAATCGTTTTCAGTGATTGAAAATCCTCTTTCGATGCCTTGCGCATGTAGGTTTGAAGGAACGTCGGGGTGGCCAATAATGCGGTCAGTTTTTCTTCCTTGATCAGCCGGATAACGCGATCGGCCTGCAACGGATTGGGGTGGTATGCGGTTCGGATGTTTTTGAGCAGCGGCCACCAAAACAGGCCGAGATAGCCGAAGGCGTGGAAGAGCGGCAGAATGGCGCACATTGAATCGCGCTTTGTGAAAGGCTGCACGGCCTGCGTTGCTTCGACATTGGCGAGAATATTGGCGTGGCTCAATACAACGCCTTTCGGAGTGCCGGTGGTGCCGGAGGAAAAGATGATGGCGGCGGTGTCGGTCGGTTGCAGTTCGCGACCGCCGGACAGATGTTTCGGCGAAGCGAAAAGGGCGGCGCGAATGGCGCGGAATTTTTCGATACGACCGAGATTTTTGAGCAGCTCTTCGAGATAGAGCCAGCGCACCGGGAGATCCGGTTGAGCTGTTTTCTGCATGAAACGGCGCGATGTAATGACATATTTGATGCGTGACTGGTGAATAGCTGACTGTTGGGCCTCAAGCGAAGCGGTCCAGTTAAGGTTAACCACTGTTTTGCCGGAAAGGGTGACGGCGAGATTTGAAATAACACTGCCGAGCGAGGTGGGCAGGTATATGCCGATATTTTTCTGGTTTTTAATCTGCGGCTTAAGGCGGTTGGAGAGGGCGATGGTGCCGGTCAGTAGTTTGCCGTAGGTTGCTTTCTGGCCGGTGGTATCGGACGCAATCGGGCGGAACCAGTTGCGGCGGGCCTGGGCAATAAATTTCCGGTTGAGGGTATTTCCGGGCTGTAGGCTCTGTTCGGTTGCGTATTCCGCGCCGAGTTCGGCAATTGCGCGGCGGGCTTCGTCGGCGGGGGTGTCGGTCGGCAGTGCTTCGCCGAATCGGACGGTGATCGGTCGCGGAAATTGGTCAGGCCTACGGAAACCGGGCTTGCCGTTTTTGAAGCTGAAAATACTGCCCCAAATGTTGCCGATATGTGCGGGGATAATCGGGCAGTCGGTGCCTTTAACAATTTTTTCGTAGCCCTTTTTGAATTCCATAAGGCTGCCGTTTGTGGTGAGTGCGCCTTCGGGAAAAATAGCGATGATGGCTCCGTCCTGCATCGCCTTACGGGCGTCTTTGATT
>QKFE01000152.1 GCA_003252225.1 Kiritimatiellales bacterium
GATTTACTCGGAATGGCGGCGGGGTTGAGGGCTTCGACGATGTGGGTGAGGCCTTTTTTGGCGGCGAAGGATTCGGCGGTGTCGCCGTCGATATCTTTGAGGGTTTTATCGGCGCCATTTTTGAGCAGGAGTTTGACGTTTTCGAGTTGGTTTTCGGAGGCGGCCCACATGAGGGCGGAGAAGTGTTCGTTGTTATCGGTGGTATTCACTTTGGCGCCGTTTTTGAGCAGGAGCTGAACGGTTTCGGTGCTGGGGCTGCTGGCGGCCCACATGAGCGGGGTGGTGCCGATGCTGTCCTGCGCGTTGACGTCGGCCCCGGCGGCGAGTAGCAGTTTGACAATTTCAACCTGCCCGTTAAAGGCGGCAAACATGAGGGCGGTGCGTTTGTCGGGGTCGGGGCTGTTGACATCGAAACCCTGTTCAACGGCTTTTTTGACGGTTTCTGTTTTTCCGTAGAGGGCGGCTTCAAAGACTTCCTGCGGGGGGATTTTTTCGACGGTGTTGGTTTCGGCGCAGAGGGTTCCGGCAAGCAGGGTTGCGGTTAAAACGGCGAGTATTGTTTTCATAGTTTTCCTTCGTTGATGAATGTGACACCGCGGGGTGTCGGCTGAATATTAAACAGGGTCGCGAGGCTTTGGGCAATGTCGTAAAAGCCTAGACGAAGGCCTAGGTTTCGGGCGGGCCGGGAGGGGGAGTAGACGAGCAGGGGCACAAATTCGCGGGTGTGGTCGGAGCCGCTGAACGTCGGGTCGTTTCCGTGGTCGGCGGTGAGGATCAAAATATCGCCCGGTTTCATCGCGGGCAGAAAGCGGGCGAGCCACTCGTCGGTTTGGCGGAGGGCGGCGGCGTAGCCGGCGGGATCGCGTCGGTGGCCGTAGAGCATATCGAAGTCGATAAAGTTGGCGAAAATGAAGGAATTGCCCTCTTTTTGAAAAAAGCGCTCAACCGCTTTTTGAGATTCCGCCGTATTTCCGGAATGGGTCGATTCCGAAATACCGCGATGTACGACGATGTCTTCGATTTTTCCGACGGCGTAAACGGGGATTCCGGCGTTGAAAAGGCGTTCGGTGATGAGCGGTTCTTCGGGTTGGAAGGCGTAATCGCGGCGCTCTTCGGTTCGGACAAAATTGCCGGGTGTTCCCTTGAAGGGGCGGGCGATGATGCGGCCGACTTTCAACGGATCGCATAAACGGCGGGCGATTTCGCAGCCCGTATAAAGCGCTTCGAGGGGAATTATGTCGGTATTTGCGGCGAGCTGGAAAACGGAGTCAGCGCTGGTGTAGGCGATCCACGCGCCGGTTTTAAGTTGTTCTTCGCCGAGTTCGTTAATGATGGTCAATCCGTTTGCGGCTTTATTGCCGATCACTTTGCGCCCGGTTTCGCGTTCGAAGGCGGTAATTAAGTCGGCGGGGAAGGAGGGGTAATTTTTCGGGAAATCGTGCAGGCCGGGATTGATTTCGAGGCCGCAGATTTCCCAATGGCCGGTAATCGTGTCTTTGCCCTGCGAAACTTCCTGCATTACGCCGAAAGAGGCCAACGGGTTTTCGACCGGCGGAATTCCCGGGATTGGATTTATGGATGAATGGATGGTTGGAATATTACCCAGCCCCAGTTTTTGAAGGGTCGGCAACTGAAGCCCGTTCACCGTTTCGGCGATATGCTGAAGGGTGGCCGATCCGGCATCGCCATATTCGGCGGCATCCGGCGCGGCACCGATGCCGACGGAGTCGAGTACAATCAAAACGGCTTTCATAAGGAGAAAAAGTACTGGGTTTGAGGTAGATTTAAAAGTGATTTCGGATGGTGCAGAGGTTGCAATCAAAGGG
>QKFE01000054.1 GCA_003252225.1 Kiritimatiellales bacterium
GTACTCGAAGCCCTGCTCGCATCCGGCCAGGCGCAAATCGACGGCTTCATCACGCCCGGCCACGTCACCGCCATCATCGGCACAAACGCCTACGACGCCCTTTGCGACAAATACCGCGTTCCGATGGTCTGCGGCGGATTCGAACCCATCGACCTGCTCGGCGCCATTCACCTTTTGGTGCAGGCCCTAAGGGGGAGGGGCGCGGGGAGGGGGGAAATACCCCTCAATTTAAACGCCTACCCCCGCGCCGTTTCGCCCGAAGGAAATCTGAAAGCTCAAAAATTAATCGACGAAATCTTCGTCGAAACCGACGACCAGCTCCGCGGCCTCGGAATAATCAAAAACGCAGGCTATTCCATCCGCGAAAACATCGCCCAATTTGACGCCGACCGCAAATTTGAAATCAAAACCAAAAGCCGCGAGCCCGCCGGATGCCTCTGCGGCGCAATCCTCTGCGGCATAAAAACACCGCCCGATTGCCCCCTGTTCGGAACCGCCTGCACCCCCGATTTCCCCGTCGGCTCCTGCATGGTCAGCAACGAAGGCGCCTGCAACGCCGCCTTTCTTTTTCCCGACTGATTTGCGGCGCAGCCGCTTTGAAGCAACAGGGATTAACACCAATCTAAATCGCAGCGTTTAGATCCCCGCAGGCCGGGGGAAATCAGCCTAACGGAATTCAATGTTGATGGTTTCGTCGTCGTTTTCGGTGATGCTGTACTGGCCGGAAGGAAGCGCGCTGATGCCTTCTTTGGCGAGGGCGTCTTTAATCGTCTGTTCAATTTCAGCGGCCTGTTCCGGGTTGCATTCAACGTGGTGGTAGAGCTTCAGCTGCGCGGGATCGTCCGTGAACTGGAGCATAAATGTGGAGTGCTGAATGAAAACGAGGTCGTCGTAGGCGTAGGTTACTTCGAGTCCGATATCGGCCAGAATAGCGGTGATTTTTCCGAGGGGCTTTTCAATTACTTCCATAACACGTTCTTTCTAACCACGGAATACACCGAATACACGGAAGAGATAAAAAAGGAGGCGTTTCGTGTATTCGGTGTATTCCGTGGTTGTGACTGAATTAAGCATAGATCATTTTGTTGGCCCAGGCCTGGACGGCTTCGGCGGTGGCAATCATTTCGGGAATCGCGTCGGCCGGCGGTTCGGTGCGGTGGTAGCCGGCAAAGACGGGGCAGATGTTCTGGTAGGATTCGAATTTGCGCAGCTGGTCGGCAATAACGGTGTCGATTTCGCCGATCTGCCGGGTGGCGTCGATGAGGTCGGTGAAGGTGTGGTTGTCGGCCAGTTTCCCTTTGGCCATCAGCGCGCCCATCACATGTTTTTCAATGGCGAGGCCGATGATGTTGTAGAGGATTTCCGCAGTGAAAACAGCCGGGCGTTTAACGCCGCCGCGCGCGGTTTTTAGGTATTTGTCCCCTTCGTCCATGAAGGATTTATAATCGTCGTCGAATATGCCGCTCATATTTTACTCCTGTAATTCATTCCTCACAAAGCCACGGAGCCACACGTAATTAAGGTCTCTTTGACTTAGTTCCTTTGTGTCTCCGTGAGAGATCGTTTTAGAACTAAATGAAACCGGGGTGCGGGGCGTGCAAACAGAGGAGGAGAGAGATTCTGTCATGAGGTGCCTTGTTTCCCGCACCCCGGTTCCAAAGGGATTTAAGAAGTCCGGGGTTGTTGGTTTGAAGTCTGGAGTTGCCCGAGGCGGTGCATAACTCCAAACTTCAAACCCCAAACTCCTTTGCTACATAACCAGCTCGAATTTGGTTTCCGGGGCATCGCGGTCCTGACGGTCCATGATGACGCCGAGAATCTTTTCGAGCAGGCGGATGCCGCCGTTGTAACCGACGGTCGGGAAGTAGCTGTGGCCGATGCGGTCGACAATCGGGAAGCCGTAACGTACGAACGGAATGTCTTCATCGCGGGCGATGTATTTTCCATACGTATTGCCGATGAGCAGGTCAACCGGCTCGTTCTTGATCCACTGGTGCATCAGGAACATATCGGCCCGTTCGCCGTTCGCCACATTCACGTTCGGCGCCTTCTCCGCACAGAGCTCTTTGATTTTGGCCGTGAACGCTTTGCCGGGGGTTCCGGAAACAATCGCGGTTGGAATCATATCGAGATCGAGCAGGAACTCGGTGAGCGGGATGAGCTGGTCGGGGTCGCCGAAGAGCGCCACTTTCTTTCCGTGCAGATACTGCGACATATCGGCAATCACGTCAACCAGGCGGCCGCGTTCGGTAATGAAAGAGGGCGGAATTTCAACTTTCGCCGCATTGGCCAGCGCCTGAACAAAGCGGTCCGTGGCCGAAAGACCGACCGGAATGTCCAGCACTTCGTAAGGCACTTTGCAGTTCGCATCGAGCCATTTGGCGGCATCTTCCGATGCCCATTTGCCGCAGGCGAGTGTTTTGATGCTGTCGCCGGACGAAGCAATAGCTTCAACGGTGGCGCCGCCGGCGGGATACATTTTGAACTCGCCGGTCATAGGGGTGTCAACCACATCGGATGTATCCGGATACATCACAATGTTTGCACCGAGGCGCGCGGCGATCCCCTTCATTTCGCGCATGTCGGAAGGTTCAACCCAGCCCGGCAGAATATTGACCTGGTCTTTGGCGACGCCGGTATGTTCGGCCAGCCCTCTGGCAATGCCGGTGCACATATTGGCGAAGCCGGTGATGTGCGATCCGACATAGGAAGGCGTGTTGCAGTAGATCACCTTTTTGCCTTCCGGCACTTTGCCGTCGTCAACCGCCTTCTTAACAATCTGCGCGAGGTCGTCGCCGATGGTTTCGGAAAGGCAGGTGGAGTGGATGGCAACAAGATCCGGATCATAAATGGTGAACATGTTGGCCAGCGCCTGCAGCAGGTTGGACTGTCCGCCGAACACGGAAGAACCTTCAGTGAAGGAGCTGGTGCCGGCCATGACCGGGTCTTTGTAGTGACGGGTGAGTACGCTGCGGTGGTACGAGCAGCAGCCCTGCGAGCCGTGCGAGTGCGGCAGGCAGCCGTGTACGCCGAGGGCGGCATACATGGCCCCGACGGGCTGGCAGGTTTTGGCCGGGTTGATGGTGAGTGCTTCGCGTTCAGCTACTTCTTTTGGTGTGTGTCTTAGTAACATTGTTTTTCTCCTTGGATGATTGGATTACTGGAGGGTTGGATTTTTGGATTGTTGGATTTGCGGTCTGGGGATGCGTTCTGACCGCTCCTCCAACAACCCATTAATCCAGTAATCCGTTTCTCCTTTTTAGGCTACAAACTCCGCACAGAGGCAGGTATCGGTTGCCGGTTTTTTCAGCCACGGCGCTTTCACTTTTTTCCAAATCGAGGTGCTTAATATGGTCTCGATATCGGTGTAAAAGTTTTTGGCGCCTTCGAACCCGGCGTAGGGTCCGCCGTAGTCGTACGAGTGCAGCTGCTTCAGCGGAATGCCCGATTTCTGAACGACATACTTCTCTTTAATACCGGCGCAGAATACATCCGGCTTATAGAAGTCGATCAGTTTTTCGGTTTCCCAGTGGCTGATGTCGTCCACGATCAGGGAATTGTCGGCCATGTCCGGCATCATGCCGCGGTAGTCGCTGACTTCGAGGCCCTTTTCCTGCAGCGTTTCCAGCTTGATGTCTTCAGCACGCGGATTGAAGCGTTCCGGGTCGGCTTCGACCTTGAGCTCTTCAATGTTACGGCTGTCGGCATCCACTTTAATGGTCGGCAGAACTTTACGGCCTTCATAGTCGTCACGGTGTCCGAACTCATACCCGGCGGATACGGTTTCCATGCCCAGTTCCTTGAAGAGTTCCTGATAGTGGTGCGCGCGGGAACCGCCCACGAAAAGCATCGCCAGCTTCCCGTCGGTTTTAGTGCGGGCCCGTTCGGCGACTTCTTTCACGGAAGGCATCTCTTCGGCAATCACTTCTTCAATTTTCGCCTTGAGCTCTTCGTCTTCGAAGTATTCGCCGATTTTACGCAGGCCTTTGGCGGTGGATTCTGCGCCGATGAAGTTCACTTTCATCCACGGGATGCCGTATTTGGTTTCCATCATCTCGGCCATATAGTTGATCGAGCGGTGGCACATCACGAGGTTGAGGTCGGCCGTGTGCGATTTTTCAAACGCGCCCATTGTGGAGTTGCCCGAGAAAGTGCAGACCACGTTGATGCCGCACTTCTGGAAAATCCGGTCAATTTCAAAACCATCGCCGCCGATGTTATATTCACCCAGCAGGTTGATGTTGAATTTGCCTTCCGGCGGGGTGTCGTCATTCCCGACAACGTGACGGAAAAGCTGGTTGTTGGCAATGTGGTGACCGGCGGACTGCGATACGCCTTTATAGCCTTCACAGCTGAAACCGAACACATTGCAGTCGCCCAGTTTCTCTTTCATCTGGCGCGATACGGCGTGAACATCGTCACCGATCAAACCGACCGGACAGGTGGAGAAAACGCCGATAGCCTTCGGTTTGAAGATGTCGTAGGCTTCCTGAATCGCCTTTGCCAGCTTCTTTTCGCCGCCGAATACGATGTTGTCATCCTGCATGTCGGTCGAGAAACAGTAGGTCATATAGTTTTCGCCTTCCGGCCCCGGATCCGTCTGATTACGGCGGGTCAGCCAGGCGTAAAAGCTACAGCCGATCGGGCCGTGCACCAGGTTGACGATGTCGCGCGTCGGGCCGAGAACCACCCCTTTACAGCCGGCATACGTGCAGCCGCGCTGGGTGATGATGCCCGGAATGGTGCGGACATTGGACTGGATTTCCTGATCCAGTTTCGGGTCGTTGATCACCATCGATTTGTCCCGCTTGCGCGCAATTTTCGGGGGATACTTTGCGAGGATTTCTTCCTTCAGTTTCGAAGGATCGGGTAATTTTTTATCTGCGCTCATTCTAAACCTCCTGATGAGTCGAGGACGTTTCCGCCGGAAGGGCCTTCCGCGGTTTCGCCGGTTCTGACACGGGTTGCTTCCAGAATCGGCAGGACGAAAATTTTCCCGTCGCCCGCGCTGCCGGTCTGATTGGTTTTAATGATGGCATCGACGGTCCGGTCAACCCAGTCGTCGGAAACAACCACGGTGATCAGGCGCTTCGGCACAAGGCGCGGTCCGTCGCCCAGCTGCGCGATCGCTTCCGGCGCACCGTCCTCCGCACCGTGGAGGATACGGAAATCGACCAGCCCCTTACCGCGGCCCTGAACACGTCCGGTCGCAGTGAAGGAACTGATGCCCGCTGCGTTCAACGCACGCTTCGTGTCGTTGATTTTGTTCATTCGGATAACTGCCATTACTTCTTTCATAGGTCTCCTTTCGGAGGACTTCTGATTTTTGATTTTTGATTTTTGATTTTTGAATTGAGGAACTCAGTCGCCGTTGGGTTTTCTTTAGGGAGGCGTCGCAGACCTGCAAATCAGCAATCAAAAATCAGCAATCAAAAATTGAAATCCTTAGGCCTCTTTAACGCCCGAGCTGATGGTGTAAACGTCGTCCACGGGGGAGATGAAGATTTTGCCGTCGCCATAGTTTCCGGTTGCGCTGGTTTTCGCTGCGGCAAGAACCGTTTTGACCACGAAATCTTTGTCTGCCGCCGGGATCACCGTCATCAGCATTTCCTTCGGCAGTTCATCATACGTCACTTCTCCAACCTTCAGACCGCGCTGTTTGCCGCGTCCGAACACGGGAACTTTCGTCACGGCCGGGTAGCCGGCTTCGAGCAGGGATTTCATAACTTCGTCGGCCTTCTCCGGGCGGACGATGGATCTAACGAGCAATTTTGACATGGGTTTCTCCTGATTAGTTTTTAGCGATTCAACGCAAAGACGCTGAGAGAGTTGAGTTTCGCAGAGCTTTGCGTACCTTTGAGTCCTCTGCGTCTTTGCGTTTAATTTTGTTTTAGACGATACCGAATTCAACGAGAAGGGCTTCGAGTTCTTCGATTTCCAGCGGGGTCGGAATCACCTTCATCGTGTTCGCGTCGATCTTCTTCGCCAGTGCGCGGTACTCATCCGCCTGCGGGTGGGTCGGATCATAATCGATCACCGTCTTACGGTTCAGCTCGGCGCGCTGCACCATATTATCGCGCGGCACAAAGTGGATCATCTGCGTTCCGAGGCGTTTCGCCAGCTCCTGAATCAGCTCTTCCTCGTTATCCACCTTACGGCTGTTGCAGATCAGACCGCCCAAACGGACGCCGCCGGCGTCGGCAAACTTCACGATACCTTTGCAAATATTGTTCGCCGCATACATCGCCATCATTTCGCCGGAAACCACGATATAAATTTCCTGCGCCTTGCCTTCACGGATCGGCATCGCGAATCCGCCGCAGACCACGTCGCCGAGAACGTCATAAAAAACATAATCCAGCTTCTGATCCTCTTCATACGCACCAAGCTGCTCGAGCAGATTGACCGAAGTGATGATCCCGCGACCGGCACAGCCGACACCCGGTTCCGGTCCGCCGGATTCAACGCAGCGCGTTCCGCCGTAACCGTCTTTAATGACATCATCGAGTTCCACATCTTCACCCTCTTCACGCAGGGTGTCGAGCACCGTCGCCTGCGCCAGGCCGCCGAGCAGCAGACGGGTCGAATCCGCCTTCGGGTCGCAGCCGACGACCATTACCTTGTTGCCGGCTTCCGCCAGCCCCGCCACGGTGTTCTGCGTGGTCGTCGACTTGCCGATTCCGCCTTTGCCGTAGATTGCGATTTTTCTCATTGTGTTATCTCCTGTTTGGTTAGTTAACGATCACTCAAAATGTGACCGCCCCTAATGCAACAGGTATGCCAGCGGCGCATTTCCGAAATGCGCCGCAGTTTTAAGTACTTAAGTTTTAGGTGTTAAGAAATATGCAGGTGTGTTTAGCGGGAGGGGCGCGGGGAGGGGGAGCATCCGGAAAAAAATTTCCACCAAAAGCCCCCGACGAAAGCCAAACTAACCCAAGCGATAGAAAAACAACACCTTGCAGGAATATCCGACAATTATTTCCACCGCTATTTTACCGGCGGAAACAAATTTCCAATGAACGGATGCCTGATTAATGGTTACAGTGCGGACCGTGTAC
>QKFE01000176.1 GCA_003252225.1 Kiritimatiellales bacterium
AGGGGTGATATCCACCGCAGGTTTGTCAGCATTCAGAGACAGGGTGCTTAGGTCAGCGGGCCGCCGGGTTTATCGTGAATAATGGTGTGGGCCGGGTTTCCCGACTGACTTGGGTGGTCGGCCATATAATGGAGGCCGCGGCTCTCTTTGCGTTTTTCGGCGGAGCGGATAATCAGTTCGGCAACATCGGCAATATTGCGCAGTTCGAGCAGGTCGGACGTGACGAGGTAGTCGCCGTAATACTGCTTGATTTCCTGCCGCAGATTCCGAATCCGGGCGCGGGCGCGGGCGAGGCGGCGTTCGGTTCGGACGATGCCGACATAGTCCCACATCGCGGTGCGCACTTCATTCCAGTTATGTTCCACCACCACGGCTTCATCGGATGAAACGGCTTCACCGCATTTCCAGCTGGGGATTGTGACGCTTTCACCGAACTGTTTCCGGACGCGCGCAATTTCAAGGGCGGTTTCGTGGCCGCAGACCAGCGCTTCCAGCAGCGAGTTGCTGGCCAGCCGGTTTGCGCCGTGCAGGCCGGTACTGGCCACTTCGCCGCAGGCATACAAGCCGGGGAGGGCCGTTGTTCCATTGACTTCCGCGACGACACCGCCGCAGGAATAGTGCGCTGCGGGCACAACGGGAATCGGGTCGGTCGCCATATTGATGCCGTAGCGCAGGCAGGCCGCATACAGGTTGGGAAAACGCTGCCGCAGAAAGGTTTCGGAGCGGTGGGTGATGTCGAGATAAACATACGGATCGCCGTGCTTTTTCATCACGAAGTCGATCGCGCGGGCGGTGACATCGCGCGTGGCCAGCGAACCGCGTTCGTCGAAATCCTGCATAAAGGCGCGTCCGCGGACATCTTTCAGTTCAGCGCCTTCGCCGCGAACCGCTTCGGAAATAAGGAACGATTTGGCCTGCGGGTGATAAAGGCAGGTGGGGTGGAACTGCACGAATTCCATATTCCGGATCGGCAGGCCCGCGCGCCACGCCATCGCGACGCCGTCGCCGGTGGCAATATCGGGATTGGAGGTGTAGGGATAAACTTTGCCCAGTCCGCCGGTGGCAAGCACGGTGCATTTTGCGTGGATCGGAAAAATCTCTTCGGTTTCTGTATCGAGAAAATAGGCGCCGATGCAGCGGTTATCGCCGGGCAGGTTGATCCAGCCGGTGGTGACGAGATCGACCGCCATCAGTTTTTCGCGGATGGTGATGTTCGGGTTTTCGCGCGCGCGGGCAATGAGCACCTGCATCATCGATTGGCCGGTAATATCGCCCGCATGCAAAACGCGCCGGTGCGAATGGCCGCCCTCCTGCCCGAGGTCGTATTCAATCTTTTTGTCTTTTCGTTTGCTCAGGTCAAATTCAATGCCCAGCTCTTCGAGTTCGACGATGCGCGCCAAGCCGCCCTGCACGATTTCCCGCACAACGCCCGGATCGCTCAGTCCGCAGCCCGTTACCAGCGTGTCATCCGTGTGCGCTTCAACTGAATCTTCGGGATCAATTACGCAGGCGATTCCGCCCTGTGCATAAAAGCTGTTACATTCAGAGGCTTCGGTTTTGGTTGCAATCAGAACCTTGCCGTGTTTGCTCAGTTCCAGTGCGCAGGTCAGACCCGCGAGGCCGGAACCGATAATGAGAAAGTCGACGTTTTCAAGGGTGTTTTTCATGAGAGGGAAGGCATTTGGCATGAGGCATTAGGCACGAGTGAAAGGCTGGTTGAACAGCGGAGTATTCACTAGTGCCTAATGCCTAATCCCTATTGCCTCACGGCCTCCTTTTCAGCTTCGGCATCTTCTTTGATTTTGGCGATCTGCTGTCGGCGGGTCTGTTTAATCAGCGAAGCTTTTGCGGGGTCTCTTTCGGTCGCCAGCTGCTGGTCGAACATAATTTCCGTTTCGGCCACTTTGGCTTTCATTTTGGAGTCGATCTCCGCAATGGCCGCTTTCTGTTCACCGCTCAGTTCTTTGGACTCCCCGCCGAAACGTTCCATCGCAATTTCATAGGCGCTCTTCATTCCCGTTTCTCCTTTAGTGCAGACGTGGAAATATACGGCCTGATCGCCCGCAGTGCAACCGCATCATGCTTCCGGATAAACAAGGAATTTGAACGATTCCTTTAAATCCGGCCATTTCGGGATATCGGCGTGAAACAGAAGCTGCCATTCAATGCCGTCATCATTTCCGGGGCGGGAGGGGGGGAGGTCGGGGGGGAGGGTGAACTGGATCGAATTCCGGGCGATCTCGCGGTTATGCTGCGATTCAAAAACGGGGACTGTGCGGAGCGGTATTTTTTCGACCGATGTTTCGGTGCCGTCGCTGGTTTTCCGCGTGACCGTATTCACTTTCAGGCAGCGGATTTCGATGGTCAGTTTTTGAATCCGTTCCGTTGAGCCCTTTAAATTCCAGCGCAGCGCCGCGTTGGTTCCGGGGTGCATATTTCCGGGGGTGATTTCCACTTCGGGGCGCGGATTGAAGCAGGCGAGCAGCGCGTGAATGACGCCGAACAGAGCGAACAGCCCGAAGAATCCGAAGACAGTTTTAAATAATATCGGTGCATTTTGAATGAAGAGGAAAACGACTACTCCGTTCCAAACAAGGGCAAAAACAGAAATACCGGTCAGTTTCCAAACCGGCGATTTCGCCTTCAATTGAACGATGTGTTCGCCCGCCTGTTTTGGGTTCAGTTTGCGGGTTCCGCCGGCCCGGATTCCGGCAAACATGACTCCGGCCCCGGCGAGTACAAAAACCAGCGGAATCAGCCCGAAGAGCAGTTCCGGCGTCGGATTCGGATTGATTACCGATTCGGACGGATTTTCCGGGTTGACGTAAACGGTCAGTTCTTTTCCCGGCGGATGCTGCCGTACTTTTTCGGCTTTGGATTCGTAGCCGCTGCTGGAGCCGCCGATGAAGCTGTATTGGTCGCCGATGTATTCCCTTCCGTTGTATTCGTAGCGGTAGGCGATATAGGCGGAATAGGTGTCGCCGTCGTCGCCCTCGTGCGTTTTGACTTTGCTCGAAACGACGACGGCCGAAGCGGTGCCCCACGCTTTTGCCGCCTCTATTTTCAGCAGCGGGGTAATCAGAACGGGTTTCGTTACGGCCAAACCCACAATGACGAAAATGGAACCGAAAAGAATCAGCCCGATTTGTCCTTTGCCCTTTTTCTTCGGAGTTTCCGGCTCGGTCCTATTTTCCGGTTCGCGCTCTTTTTTCCGGAAAAAACCGATCCACGGGACGACCGCAAAAAGGATGCCGACCGAAGGAAACAGAAAGGCCATTCCCATTCCGATCCGTTGATCCGCAAGTTCCGGCAGTTTGAGAATGGCCTCTTCGCGGTTCTGCGGGTTGAAATAGCCCGTCATTTTTCGACCGGCGGGATACTGTTTCTGCGCTCGGTCGATTTCACCCATCGTTTCGGCGGTCAGGAATTTATCGGCGCTGAACCGGTCGGAACGCAGAATACGCCCCTCTTCCGGCTGATAGCGGTAAACAATCCGCAGTCGGTAATCGTCGCCGTCGTCCTCAATTTCAGCGGATTCAACCGTACAGGCAACCGGCGTCCACGACTGCATCGCTTTGGCTTCGTCGAGGTTCTCCTTTTGCTGGCTGATAATGAAAAAGCTCATCGCCGCAAAGAAAACACCGAATCCGCTGAATAGCAGCCGCGGAACGGCATCCGCAAATTTAACCGCTGTTTTTAATGCCCCCATTTTTACGGTGCGGTTGCCTGAATTCGGAAGAACAGATTTTCCACGGTTCCGGTGGCCGTCAGATTAAACGCCTGCGCGGTCCCATCACCGGAAATCAATTCTCCGGGAACCGGTTCCCAGCTGCCCGTGACGAGGTTGGTGTTCTGTTCCAGTTGATACTGAACATTGTTTTGAGAGGTGAATGCCAAAACAAGGTTGGTTCCGTTCAGCGGCGTCAGGCTGATTACCGGCATAAGCGGGCCGGCGTGCAGCATCACATTGTCGAGCCCTTCGATTTCGCCGCCGCTGACATATTCGCCGCGAATCCGCAGAGCGACGACGTTGGCCATAACCGCGTCGTATTCCTGCTGTGTAACCCCGAAAAGGGAGGGGGAGAGCTCGACTTCAAAATGCGTCCAGGCATTGCTGGAAAGAGGGCCTTGCCAGCCCAGTGTCTGGTTGTTTGCGCCGCGGATCTGGAAGGTGTCCTGATTCCATGTGGTTGCCGCCGTGCCGGAAATAATTTTGTGGTCGAAACTTACCCTGCTGTAATGCCGCCAGTCGCCGATCCATGTTTCGGGGGAGTGGTAGTGCCAATAGTCTTCGGTTCCGCCGTCGGTGCCCTGAAGATAGCCGCCGGGATTCCCGCCCGTTTCAATCCAGCTCAGGGCAATACCGGTGTCGCCGTGCCACCAGCCTTCGGCATCGGCGTCAAATGTCG
This sequence comes from Kiritimatiellales bacterium, assembly GCA_003252225.1. Classification (GTDB taxonomy): domain Bacteria; phylum Verrucomicrobiota; class Kiritimatiellia; order Kiritimatiellales; family Pontiellaceae; genus Pontiella. The sequence goes on from QKFE01000176.1 coordinate 4,410, forward strand.
TACTGCGTGCGGGCAGCGGATTGGACGGCGGATTGACCAGCAGTTCAAAATTATCAAGCAGGCATTGATCGCTGCTTCCGGATGCAACTTCGCCGCGAATCCACAGCCCTTTCACGTTGGCCATAACAGAAAGGAAGGTGTTTGTGTCGGTGTTGAATGATTCCGGCGTAAGCGGAATGGAAAAGGGGGTCCAAAGGCGGTGGGGGATGTGACCGTTCCAGACCAGATCAATCCCGTTCCATCCTTTTATCCAGATCAGATCCATGCTTTGTGAGCTCCAGCCGCCGGAAAAGGATTTGGCCTGGAAGCGGAGCCATTCGAGTTGCCGCCAGTCGCCGCTCCAGTTTTCGGGGGTGACGTAATACCAAACCGGGCCCTGTCCCAGATCTGTGCCGAGATAACAACCGCCGGTATTACCCGAATTCGACGACCACGACATGCTGATGTCTCCATCGCCGCGCCAGTTTTCGAGATCGGCGTCAAAGGTGCTGATCAGGTCTGAAACGATAATATTCGGGGCATCCGATGACAGGATCACATTATCCAGCCCTTCGCTTTCGTCGCCGTAGACATATTCGCCGAGAATCAGCATTTCGGTTACGTGCGCCATAATGCCGTCGAACGTGGATTGATCCACACCGAAACTGGCGGGATAAAGACCGATTTCATAATGGGTCCAGCTTGAAGTCGGGGCTTTTGCCTGCCAGCTCATGGATCGCCCGTTTGCGCCGCGAATGGTTACAACGTCTTCCGTTGCGGTGGAACTGCCGCTGAAAAACTTAAGGTCGAAACTCAGTTTGTTGAATGCGCGCCAGTCACCGGCCCATGAGAGCGGGGTTGCGAAGCGGTATGTGCGCCCGTCCGCCCAGTCGTCGCCGAACAGATATCCGCCGGGATTCCCGCCGGTTGGTTTCCAGGTCAGCGTGACGTCATCATACGGTCGCCAGTCTTCGTCGTCCGTGTCGAAGGTGCTCTGCAGGGTGGTGTGGACGGTTTGGTTGGTGGTGATTTCGACGGAGTCGAGCCCCGTGGATTCTGTGCCGGATTTGTAGTTTCCTAAAAACAGAGCGTTTTGCACATTCGTGATCACCTGCTCGAATGTATCGGAATCCACGCCGAAAAAGGCGGGTTCGAGCACCACCTCAAAATGGCTCCATTCCCAGATCGGCGAGGGGCCGTTCCAGCTGATCTCGATTCCGTCGGCGGATTTCAGGATTAAAACATCGTTGGTTTCGCTGTCGGCATATCCGCCGCCGGTCAGTTTCAGATCCCATTTAATCAGTTTGTATTCGCTCCAATTCCCGGCCCAGTTTGTGGGGGTGGCGAAATACCAGTTGGTGCCGACGCTTTCACTCCCTTCGCAGAATGCGCCCGGATAGCCGCCGTTGGTTTCAATATTCAGCGAAACATCGGGGCTGGTGATAAACCAGCCGTTTGTGCCGGATTCAAAGTCTTCGGAAAATTCAGCCGTTGCTGCAACGGCCAGCGAGAGAAAAGCGGCCACCAGTTTTGTCTTCATGTTATCCTCCTGTTTGCGGAAACGATAGCCGGACGGCGGGAGGAAATAAACCGATAATTGGTTAGAAAAAGGTGCGCTTTTCAAAAGGTCGGCGAAGGTGGAAGGGGGGTAGGGCGGTTTCGATGAAACCGCCGTCGTACAGGATAGCGGCGCTTTCATCGAAACCGCCCTACCTCAAAGTCAGCTTTCCATCTGCTGTTTGATACGCACTTCGACGTCGTGTTCGTGGAGGGCTTCAAAAATCTCATCGAGGGCGCCTTCCATGACGCGGTCGAGTTTGTAGAGCGTCAGGTTGATGCGGTGGTCGGTGAGGCGGTTTTGCGGATAGTTATAGGTGCGGATTTTTTCGGAGCGGTCGCCGGAACCGACCATCGATTTACGTTGGGTGGCTTCCTCTTCGGCGATTTTGCGCTGCTGTTCGTCGAACAGTTTTGCGCGGAGCATTTTCATGGCGGCGGCTTTATTTTTGTGCTGCGAGCGTTCGTCCTGACACTGCACCACGACGCCGGTCGGAATATGAGTGATGCGGATGGCGGAATCGGTGGTGTTGACGTGCTGGCCGCCGGCGCCGGAGGCGCGGTAAGTGTCAATACGGATATCTTCCGTACGGACTTCAATATCGACCTCTTCGGCTTCGGCCAAAACAGCCACCGTTGCGGCGGAGGTGTGGACGCGGCCCTGCGTTTCGGTTTGGGGTACGCGCTGAACGCGGTGGGTGCCGGATTCGTGTTTGAGGGTTTTATAGACGTCTTCGCCCTCCACGGAAAAGGAGATCTCTTTATATCCGCCGGATTCCGAGGGGCTTAAATCCATCACCGAATAGCGCCAGCCGCAGACGTCAAAATAGCGGGTATACATGCGATAGAGGTCGCCTGCAAAAATACCGGCTTCATCGCCGCCGGTTCCGGCGCGGATTTCCATGATCACGTTGCGCGAATCGGTCGGATCCGGCGGAATCAGCGCCACCATCATTTCGCGCTCGGCCTGCGGCAGTTTCTCCTCAATTTCCGCCAGCTCCATTTCCGCCATTTCCTTCAGTTCCGCATCGGCGGCGGCGTCCTCCATAATCGCTTCGGATTCGGCCTTCGC